>NZ_JAAGPO010000012.1:0-103835 GCF_017104825.1 Burkholderia sp. Ac-20345
CGGTCGGACGCCGTCAGCGTCGTGCGCGCGGCCATCATCCCGCAGCCGATGTCGACGCCGACCGCGGCCGGAATGATCGCGCCCTTCGTCGGGATCACGCTGCCGATCGTCGAGCCCTTGCCGAGGTGGACGTCCGGCATCACCGCGACGTGGCTGAAGATGAACGGCATCTGCGCGGTGTTGCGCAGTTGCGCGCGTGCTTCGTCTTCAACGGCCACGCCTTGCGTCCACATCTTCACCGGCTTGCCGTTGGCCAGTTCCATCACCTGGTAATCCATTTCATTCATGTTCATCACCTTGCTACCTTGTTCGTGAGGCACGGCGCCCGCGCGCCGTGCCCGTTCATTCATTGCGCGCCCTTGATGCTGACGAGTCCGTTCAGCACCTGGTCGAGACCGCCGAACACCGAGATGCGGTCGATCCGTTCCGCGACGCGCTCGAGCGTTTCCAGCTCCTTGAGCCGCAGCGCGGTCGGGTTTTCTTCCATCACCTTCGCGGTGTTCAGCAGCGAACGCGTGGCTGCCGTTTCCTCGCGGCGGCGAATCACGTTCGCCTGTGCGGACTTCTCCGCTTCGACCACCCGCGCGAGGATCGTCTTCATGTCGCCCGGCAGCACGATATCCTTCACGCCGACGCTGCGCACCTCCACGCCCGATTGGTCGAGGCGGGCACGTACCTGCGTGATCACGACGTCGTCGATCGACTGCTTGTCTTCCAGCAGTTCGTCGAGCGAGCGCGTGCCGACCGCCGATCGCAGCGCGAACTGCAGCTTGCGATACAGGTGTTCGACCGGCTTCTGCAACTGGCCGAACGCATGCAGCACGTCCGCATAGCACCACGTCGCCGACAGGTTCAGCCGTAGCGCGACCTTGTCGCGCGTCAGGATTTCCTGTCCGCCGACTTCGAGCGCCTGCAAACGCAGGTCGACGAGTTCGACCGCGACGTCGCGGTTGAAGCGCCAGAACGCTGCTACGCCCGCGTCCAGCAGCCGCTCGATCTTGCCGTCGATCTTCAGCACGCCGACGTGGTACGCCGGCACCTGCGCCAGCAGCACGCCCGTCAGGCCCGCCACGCCGCGCGCACGCAGCGCCGGTTGCGCGATGCGCTTCACGAGCGCGGCCGGCAGCATGCTGTCCTGCGCGAGATCGACGCGTTCGAGACGGTGCGTGGTCAGGCCGCGCCAGTACAGCCGGCGCGTGCCGGGCGCCAGAATCTCGACGAGCACGTCGTCTTCGTAGCGCAGGCCCGCTTCATCGTCGGCGAGATCCATCGCGACGAAGTACTGCGCGAGCACGTCCGGTGCGTCGTGACGCAGGTAGTCGGCCAGTGCCGCGTCGGCGAGCGGCGCGTCGAGACGCGCGGTCTGCACCGACAAACGCTTGAACGGATCGAAGGCCTTGAACACACCCGGTTCGAGCACCTTCACGAAATCGCCCTCATTCATCAGCAGCGCGCGTTCGTTCTTTTTCACTACATGTCGCATCCACATATTCTTGTCCTTTTCTTCAATGACCGCCGGGTGACACGCATCGTGCGGATCGCGGGGCGACGCAACCGGGCGGGCGGCGCGCTGGCCCGGCGCCGAAGGGCACGGCGACGCATCCTGCATCGCGTCGTCGTGCGCCTTCGCGCGGGCCGTGCGGCCGTCCGGCCGATCGCGCGGAACCGCAACCGGTCCGACGCGCGGCGGGCCTTGCGGCCCGCACCGGCGGGTACTGCTTTCATTACAAAGCTGTCCTTGCGGACAGCGTTCGAGCGGGATTCGAACCCGCTACACACCGGCTTGCGCCGGCTGCTCTACCTATGAGCTTCCGAACGGAGGGCGCCCCGGGACTCGAACCCGGGCGAAGCGCCTTGCGCGCCCGTTTGCCTTCGTCTGCCCATGGCGGCATGCACTGCCGCGACGAACCAGGTTCGGCGGCGGCGCACCAGCAGGGCTTTGTGAACCCTGGCTCGTGGGCCAGCGGGACATCCGGCGCTTTCTATTTAGCGAGGAGCGTGCCAGCGGGCGGCTTGATGCTCGAGAAAAATCTCAAGCCGTTGAAGTAAAAGGGGAAATTATTTCAAGTGGCGGGTGGGGCTTGCAAATCCCGTGGTAGCTCGATCCGGAAAATTCGATACAATCAGATCGCTTCTTATCCCATGAGATAAACATGCGAAAGACTGTTGCGATCGGTTTTCTCGGCACCGTGCTCGACCAGGGCGGCGGCTCGCAGCGCCGCTGGCGCAACTGGCGGCCGACGATTTCGCTGTGCGAGCAGCGCGACACGCCGATCGACCGGCTCGAACTGTTGCACTCGCCGAACTACGCGCGGCTCGCGAACCGCGTGAAGCAGGATCTGGAGCGCGTGTCGCCGCACACCGACGTGCGGCTCATCCCGATGGAGATTCGCGATCCGTGGGATTTCGAGGAGGTCTACGCGACGCTGCACGATTTCGCGCGCGCCTACCCGTTCGATCTCGACCGCGAGGAGTACCTGATCCACATCACGACGGGCACGCACGTCGCGCAGATCTGCTGGTTCCTGCTGGCGGAGGCGCGCTACCTGCCTGCGCGTCTCGCGCAAACGGCGCCGCCGCAGAAGACCGATGAAGGGCTGAGCGGGCCCGGCACGATGTCGGTGATCGATCTCGACCTGTCGCGCTACAACCGCATCGCGCAGCGCTTCACGCGCGAGCGCGACGAAACCGTGTCGTTCCTGAAGGCCGGCATTGCAACGCGCAACGCGCGCTTCAATGCGCTGATCGAGCAACTGGAGCGCGTGGCCGTGCGTTCGCGGGCGCCGATGCTGCTGGTCGGGCCGACGGGCGCCGGCAAGTCGTTTCTCGCGAAGCGCGTGTACGAGCTGAAGCGCGGCCGCCATCGGCTCGCGGGGCCGTTCATCGAGATCAACTGCGCGACGCTGCGCGGCGACGCGGCGATGTCGACCCTGTTCGGTCATGTGAAGGGCGCGTTCACGGGCGCGCAGTCGGCGCGGGCCGGGCTGCTGCGCGCGGCGGACGGCGGCCTGCTGTTTCTCGACGAGATCGGCGAACTCGGGCTCGACGAGCAGGCGATGCTGCTGAAGGCGATCGAGGAGAAGCGTTTCCTGCCGGTCGGCGCGGACGTCGAGGCGACCAGCGATTTCGAGCTGATCGCGGGCACGCACCGCGACCTGCGGCAGATGGTGGCGGCCGGCGCGTTCCGCGAGGATCTCTACGCGCGGATCAACCTGTGGACGTACGAACTGCCGGGGCTGGCCGAGCGGCGCGAGGACATCGAGCCGAACCTCGAATTCGAACTCGACCGTTTCGGCCGCGAGCAGGGCGAGCAGGTGCGCTTCAACGTCGAGGCGAAGCGGCGCTATCTCGCGTTCGCCGCATCGCCGCGCGCGGCGTGGGCCGGCAACTTCCGCGAGCTGTCCGCGTCGGTCACGCGGATGGCGACGCTGGCCGATGCCGGGCGGATTACCGAAGCGCTCGCCGAGCAGGAAGTCGAACGGCTGACGCGCACGTGGTCGTCGCCGGGCGGCGCGGGTGCGTCCGATGCTTGTGTCGACGCGGTGTTCGGCGCGCGGGCGGCGGAACTCGACCTGTTCGACCGCGCGCAGCTCGAACGCGTGCTCGATGTGTGCCGCGTGTCGGCTACCTTGTCGGAAGCCGGGCGCACGCTGTTCGCGGTATCGCGGCAGAGCAAGAAGCAGCCGAACGATGCGGACCGGCTGCGCAAGTATCTCGCGCGGTTCGGGCTGGATTGGGAAGGTGTGCGGCTGGTGCTCGACGGGGCATGACGAGTCCGATGGCGCGAGCGCCGCGTGGAGCCGGAAGGCCCGGCACGCGGCCGACGTGACCGGTTATGCAGCCGCCGCCGCTGCCTGCCGGAACGGCGCCAGGAAGGCCCACTCCGGCTGCGCCGCCGCGACATCCGCGAGCCCGTGCGCGAACGCGTGCGCCGGCAGCCACGGATACCCGAATGCCGCGTGCAGCGCATCGAGTTTCGCCGACTCCGGATCGTCGATCGTATCCATCCGTGCGATATGAATATGCAGCGCGGCAATCCGCGCGACGTCTTCGTTTTCGTCGTTGCCCGCGAACTGCCAGCGGTACGTGCCATGCCCGATCCGCAATGCGCCGTTGTCCTTCTGCCGCATCACGACGAGCCACGACATTCCGCTGACGCCGTGCGGGTCGACTTCGGGTTCCGTGCAGACGTAATAGGTCCGGCACCGTTCGAACCGCTCGCCGAATTCCTCGACCAGCGTACGCGCAATCGCAGCCGCGCCCGTCACGCGCGGCGGGAAATCGATATCGTCGTTTGCGAGCGAAAAGCTCAACTCGGCGTCGGCCGCGAAGCAGTCGGCGATCAGCGCGGGCCGGTTCAGGTCCTTCGCGCGCAGATAGCATTCGAGCAGCGCGCGAACCGTTGCGGGATGAAGCGGGAAGGGCATGGACGTGGCTCCTGTATCGGGAAATCGGGGCGCATGCACCGGCCGGGCCGGGTCAGGGGCGCATGTGCCTTTGCCGTATAATTTCGTTTCAAAGCTAAATTCGCATGACCGTACGGAGCGTCGAAGTCATGGCCAAGCAGCAAGAGGAGTCCGTTCTGACCATTACCAACCCGGCCTGCCTGATCGACGGCACGGACACGGAATTTCGCCACCTGATCAACGGGCTGCTGCCGTTCGCGGCCCGCCTGCTGTCGGTGCGCGACGGCTTCGGCTCGCTGATCGGCCTCACCGGCATCCAGTATTCGCTGCTCGTATCGGTCGCGCATCTATCGCACGACGACGTCGTGACCGTCAACCGCCTCGCCGATCACCTGCACCTGAGCGGCGCATTCGTCACGATCGAGACCGGCAAGCTGAAGAAGCTCGGCCTGATCGACAAGCGCTCGGACCCGGACGACAAGCGCAAGATGCGGCTCACGGTCACACCGGCCGGCTCGAAGCTGCTGAAGGCGCTTACCGATACGCAGCAGCGCATCAACAACGTGCTGTTCGAAGGCGTGACGAAGACCGAGTTCAAGGCACTCTGCTCGGTGATCGACCGCCTCGTCACCAACGGCGACCGCGCGACGCTCGATCTTGCCCACCTGATCGCGCGCCAGGAAAAAAGCTGACGCACGCGAGCCGCAGGCCCGCCCGCGATCGCCGGCCGGCCTGACGCATCGGCTGCGCTCAGTGCGCGGCCCACTCGATCGTATTCAGGTCGACCCCTTCGAGATGCATGTCCCACAGCGGGCTCAGCGCGCGCAGCTTGCCGACCGTGTCGCGCACCTGCGCGATCACGCTGTCCACATCGGCTTCGGTCGTGAAGCGGCCGAGCGTGAAGCGGATCGAGCTGTGCGCGAGCTCGTCGCTGCGGCCGAGCGCGCGCAGCACGTACGACGGCTCCAGCGATGCCGACGTGCACGCGGAGCCTGACGATACCGCGACCCCCTTGATTCCCATGATCAGCGATTCGCCTTCGACGAAATTGAAGCTGACGTTCAGGTTGTGCGGAATCCGGCGGGCGAGATCGCCGTTCACGTAAACCTCGTCGAGCGTCGACAGGCCGGCCAGCAGCCGGTCGCGCAATGCGCCGACGCGGCGGCTTTCCTCCGCCATCTCTTCCTTCGCAAGCCGGAACGCCTCGCCCATCCCGACGATCTGGTGCGTCGGCAGCGTGCCCGAGCGCATCCCGCGCTCATGGCCGCCGCCGTGCATCTGCGCTTCGATCCGCACGCGCGGCTTGCGGCGCACGTATAACGCGCCGATCCCCTTCGGGCCGTAGACCTTGTGCGCAGTCACCGTCAGCAGGTCGACGTTCAACGCATTCACGTCGACCGGAATCTTGCCGGCTGCCTGCACGGCGTCGCAGTGGAACACGATGCCGCGTGAGCGGCACAGCGCGCCGATCTCGGCGACCGGCTGGATCACGCCCGTTTCATTGTTCGCGAGCATCACCGACACCAGGATCGTATCGGCGCGCAGCGCCTGCTGCACCGTATCGAGATCGAGCAGGCCGTCTTCCCGCACGTCGAGGTACGTGACGTCGAAGCCTTGGCGTTCGAGTTCGCGGCACGTATCGAGCACCGCCTTGTGCTCGGTCTTCACCGTGACGAGATGCTTGCCCTTGCCCTGATAGAAGTGCGCCGCACCCTTGATCGCGAGGTTGTTGCCCTCGGTCGCACCGGAGGTCCACACGATTTCGCGCGGATCGGCGCCGAGCAACGCGGCGACGTGTGCGCGCGCTTCCTCGACGGCCTGCTCGGCATCCCACCCGTAGCTGTGGCTGCGTGAAGCCGGGTTGCCGAACTGCTCGTGCAGGAACGGCACCATTTTGTCGACCACGCGCGGATCGACGGGCGTCGTCGCGCTGTAGTCCATGTAGATCGGGCGGGATTGCATCGAAGCGGCTCCGGAAAGCGGTGTCTCCCGCAGTGCCCGAAAGCACCGGGGAATAGGGTAGCCGCAGTGTACGTGGACATTCACGGACGCCGCGCAACATCCATCCCGGCAGTAGGGTTGTCTTTCAAACAAAGCTTTCAAGGTCAGGGTTTACGACAGCTTGAACCTGCCTTTGTGTTTACATTTAATAAAAGCTAAATAACAAAGCTAAATCGCGGTGCTTTGTTGGCCCGGATTCCGCAGCGGAATCCGGCGATGCAACCCAAGGAGGACGAGATGAGCGAGAACCATGCCGGAACCGGCGCCGGTGCCGACGCGCAGCGGCGCTTTCGCACCGCGCTGTCGATGTTCGCGACGGGCGTCGCGGTGATTACCGCCACGCGCAAAGAGGGGATGCCGATCGGCATCACGGTCGCGTCGTTCAATTCGGTGTCGCTGGACCCGCCGCTGATCCTGTTCTCGGTCGACCGTCGCAGTCTGAGCCTCGGCGACCTGGCCGGCGCGGGCGGCTATGCGGTCAACGTGCTCGACGAGACGCAGCAGCACCTGTCGAACTGCTTCGCGAAGGCGAACGGCGACAAGTGGGGCTGGCGTGCCGACACAGTCGATGACGACGGCGCGGTGCTGCTGCCCGACGCGCTTGCGACATTCGAATGCGAACCCTATGCGCAGTACGACGGCGGCGATCACGTGATCTTCGTCGGCCGCGTGACGCGGCATTGCGCGCGCTCGGAAGGGCGCCCGCTGATCTTCTTCGGCGGCCGCTACCGCACGCTCGACGGCATGCACGCGCCGTCCGCCTGAATGCAAACCACGCTTCATTCCACCCTGGAGGACATCATGATCAAGAACGGGACTCAGCACATCGCGTCGCTGCGCGACGGACGGCAGGTCTACCTGAACGGCCAGCCGGTCGGCGACGTGACCGCGCATGCGGCATTCCGCAATTCGATCCGCAGCTACGCGAGCCTGTACGACTACCAGGCACGCGACGAGAACGTCGAGAAGATGACGTTCGTATCGCCCGACTCGGGCAACCGCGTCAGCCGGATCTGGCAACTGCCGACGTCCTATGACGAACTCGTCGAGCGCCGCGCCGCGATGGAGGCGTGGTCGGAGCTGCATTACGGCTTCATGGGTCGTTCGCCCGATCATGTCGCATCGTGCCTGTCCGGTATGGTCATGGGCGCCGACGTGTTCGAGCAATACGATCCGGCGCGCGCGGGCGCACTGCGCGACTACTACCGCTATGCGCGCGACAACGACCTGTTCCTGACCTACGTGATCGTGAATCCGCAGGCGAACCAGTCGAAGGCCGCGCACGAGCAGGAGGACAAGTACCTCGCGGTCGGCATCGTCGATCAGGATGCCGAAGGCATCACGGTGCGCGGCGCGAAGATGCTCGCGACGAGCGGGATCATGGCGAACGAGGTGTTCTGCAGCTGTATCCAGCCGCTGCGCGAAGGCGACGAGATGTACGCGCTGTCGTTCGCGGTGCCGATGAACGCGAAGGGCATGAAGATCCTGTCGCGCAAGTCGTACGAGGAGAACGCGACGTCGGTGTTCGACAACCCGCTGTCGAGCCGCTTCGACGAGAACGACGCGGTGCTGTATTTCGACGACGTGAAGGTGCCGTGGGAGCGGATCTTCGTCGCCGGCAACACGGCGATGTGCGCGAAGCAGTTCCACGCGACGCCCGCGCACGTGTACCAGAACTACCAGTGCCAGGTGCGCCTGATGACGAAGCTGCGCTTCCTCGTCGGGCTCGGGCTGAAGATCTCCGAGGTCAACGGCACGAACACGTTCCCGCAGGTGCGCGAAACGCTGGGCCAGCTCGCGGCCGAAGCGTCGATGGTCGAGGCGTGGGTCTACGGGATGGAAGCGAAGGGCACCGTCGTCAACGGCTTCTACGTGCCCGATCGCAACATGCTGTACGGCTCGCAGGTCGTCACGCAGCAACTCTACTCGAAGGTGCTCAACACGCTGCGCGAGCTCGCCGGCGGCGGAATGATCATGCTGCCGTCGAGCGTGCGCGACTTCGAGAACCCCGACCTGCTGCGCATCATCGAGAAGACGCAGAAGTCGCCCGTGTGTTCGTCCGAGGAGCGCGTGAAGTTCTTCAAGCTCGCTTGGGATGCGGTCGGCTCCGAATTCGCATCGCGCCACAACCAGTACGAGCTGTTCTATGCCGGCGCGTCGTTCGTCACGAAGGGGCATGCGTATCGCACGTACGACTGGCAGCGCGCGTCGCATCTCGTCGATTCGATGCTCGGCAGCTATTCGCTGAACCAGGAACTGTCGACACCGCGCGCCGCCTGACGCGCCGCGCCTGACTCAACCGCTATCGCTTACAGGAGAGACAGATGGCCATCAACAAGCTTCACGACGAATTCCACACGCTGGACATGCAGCGCGACTGGCGGCTGCCGGAGGGCTATGACCCGGCGTCCGGCGCGCAGGAACTGATCCTGTCCGGCGCGCTCGACACCGAGCGCAAGCGGGGCAGCCGCACGCGCCTGCTGCGCCTGCCGGCCGGGCTGCACACGAAGAAGCCGTTCGTGCACGACTACTGGGAGGAGGTGTTTCTCGTCGAGGGCGACCTGACCGTCGGCAACGACGAGCACGGCAACGGCGGCACGCCGTTCACGGGCTACACGTACGCGGTGCGTCCGCCCGGCGCATGGCATGGCCCGTTCAAGTCGAACGGCGGCTGCGTGCTGCTGGAGATCCACTACTACGACCCGGCGTAAGCACGGCCGATCAACGACACACGGCGGGCGGCGGCACGCAGCGCGTGCACTGCCCGCCACGAGGAGCATTCGATGAAAACCATCACGTTCGCGATCGACGGTCGCGACGGCCGCACCGAGCGCGCGATCGCGATCGACACGCTCGTGATCGCGGGCTGGACCGGCCGCGACACGGTCGCCATGGAGAAACACATCCGCGAGTTGGAGGAACTGGGCGTCAAGCGCCCGGCGACGACGCCCGTGTTCTACCGCGTCGCGGCCGATCGTCTCGATTCGTCGCCCGCGATCCAGGTGTCGGGCGGGCAGAGCAGCGGCGAAGCGGAATTCGTGCTGGTGCGCGACGGCGGCGAAACGTTCGTCGGCATCGCGTCCGACCACACTGATCGTGAAGTCGAGACCTACGGGATCACCGTGTCGAAGCAGATGTGCGGCAAGCCGTGCGCGAACACGCTGTGGAAGTTCGACGACGTGGCCGGGCACTGGGATCAGCTCGTGCTGCGTGCATACGCGACGATCGACGGCGAGCGCGTGCTGTATCAGGAAGGCAAGGTGACGGCGATGCACGCACCGGACGACCTGCTCGCGCAGTTCGCGCGCCACGACGGCCGCTTCGTCGACGGCACCGCGATGCTGTGCGGCACGCTTGCCGCGATCGGCGGCATCCGGCCGGCCGAGCGGTTCGAAGTCGAGCTGGAGGATCCGGTGCTGGGCCGCACGCTGCGGCATGCGTACGCGGTGGACACGCTGCCCGTGGCGGGCTGACGCCGTAGAAGAACGCAGGCGCGCTCACGCGCGGCAGATCGCGATGATCTCCGCGCTGGTCGCAGCGTTGAACGGCGCGTGTTGCCAGTCGCCGTACCAGTCCGCCGACGAGAATCCGGCTGCGATCACGCGCGCCTGCAGATCGGGTTGCGCGATGAAGCGCAGCCGGCTCGTGTTCGTCAGCGCCGTATCGTCGCGGCGGAAGCGGTAGTGCGTGTCGAACGTCACGATCGCGCCGTCCACCGAGCGCACCGCATGATGAAGATCGACGATGCCCGATTCGCGCGACTCGACGCTGCGTGCCGAATGCTCCGGCGTCCATGCACGCCACGGCGCGATGTGCGGGTTGCGGGTCTCGAACAGGAAGCGGCCGCTATCGGCGAGCACGCGCCGCACACCGCGCAGCGTCGCGTCGATATCGGGATCGGTCAGCAGGCACTGGAACGCATGCCCGGTCATCACGACCGCATCGAACGGGGGTACGCCGGGCGGCAGGTTGTCGAGCCCGCACGCGAGCCAGTGCACGGCTTCGGCGTTTGGCTGGCGCCGCGCGTATTCGATCATCGCCGGCGCGGGATCGATCGCGACGACGTCGTGCCCGGCCGCCGCGAGCCGGCGCGCGAACGTACCGGTGCCGCAGCCGAGATCGAGGATGCGTTGCCGCCCGGCGCCGATCACGGCGGCGTAGAACGCAAAATCCTGATCGCCCGCGTTGAACAGGTCGTACGCCGCGACGAGGCGCGGGTCGGTGTAGAGGGCTTCGCCGGCGGGCGCCGCGGCGGACGTCATGCGGCCGTGTGGGTCAGCGCTGCTGCACGGCCACGCGTAGCCCGAGCGCGATGAAGATCGAGCCGATGATCTTCCCCTGCCAGCGCGTGAGCCACGTGAGCCGCTTCACGAGGCGGCCGAGCGGGCGGATCGAGCACGCGATCAGCGTCGTGTAGAGCGAGCTGAGCACGACGAAGATCAGCCCGAGCACCGCGAACTGCACGAACGTCGAGCCGCGTTCCGGATGCACGAACTGCGGCATGAACGCGAGGAAGAACAGCGCGGTCTTCGGATTCAGCACTTCGGCGGGAATCGCCTGCAGGTACGCCTTGAGCGGCGTGACGGGCGACACGCTCGGCAGCGACGGATCGGACGGCTTCTCGATCAGCGCGCGCACGCCGAGGTAGATCAGGTACGCGGCGCCGACCACCTTCACGACGTTGAACGCGAGTGCCGACGTCATCAGCAGCGCCGACAGGCCGACGGCCGCGAACAGCGTATGCACGAAGTCGCCGCTCGCGACGCCGAGGCCGGTCAGGATGCCGGTCTTGCGGCCGCCCTGCACGGTGCGGCTCAGCACGAGCAACACGGCGGGGCCGGGGATCAGGAACAGGCCCAGGACGACGGCCGTGAAGGTGGTCAGCGTGGTCAGGTCGAACATGGCGGCTCCGGCAGGTGGGCGCAGCGGCGGGGGATCGGGGCATTGTATTCGCTTCGGCGTGCGGCTGCAGACGCAGCCCGGGCAGCGTCCCGGTGGCAGGGCCGCGCCGGCCCCTTTCTGGTATAAGCACGAAAGGGCGCGCGGTCAGCGCGTCCGGCTTCCTCCATCGTCCACCGTTTCATGCGCAAGCTTCCACCGACCACCGATCCCGCAGCGGATGACGAAGTCTTCCACGTGCCGCGTCCGCTCGTCGTGTTCGGCGGCTCGGTCGTCGAGCCCGAATGGCGGCTCGAGCGGCACAGTCATCCGCAGGCGCAGTTGCTCTATACGCTGAGCGGCGTCATCTATTGCGAGATCGACGGCGGCGTGTGGAGTGCGCCGCCGCAATGCATGGTGTGGATTCCGGGCGACGTCCCGCATGCGGCGCGCGGCTCGGCCGGTGCGACGTTCTACGCGGTGCTGGTCGAACCCGACGCGGCGCTCGACCTGCCTGCGCGCTGCTGCACGCTGTCGGTGTCGCCGCTGCTGCGCGAGCTGTTGCTGAAGGCGGCGAGCTTCCCGAACCTGTACGACGTCGACGGGCCGCAGGGGCGATTGATCGCGACGCTGCTCGACGAGCTGGTCGCGGCGCCGGTCGAGGATCTGTACCTGCCGATGCCGGCCGATCGCCGGCTGCGCAAGCTGATCGACCATCTGCTCGACGATCCGGCCGACAAGTCGCCGCTGGCCGAACTCGCGCGGCGCGCGGGCATCAGCGAGCGCAGCCTGACCCGGCTCGCGGCGAAGGAGCTCGGGATGAGCCTCGGCGACTGGCGCCGGCGGCTGCACGTCGCGCTGTCGCTGCGGATGCTGACGACCGGCCGCCGCGTGCACCAGATCGCGATCGATCTCGGCTACGAGAGCGCGAGCAGCTTCGTGACGATGTTCCGCAAGGCGACGGGCAAGTCGCCGACGCAATTCCTGACCGATCGACAACGCTGAGCGATGAAGGCCGTGCCGCCGCGCGTGCGCGATTGGCCGGATTGAGCAAGCGGTTGGCCGGGACGACAAATGACGCGGTGGGTCTCGATCCATAAAATGAGAATTGTTCTCATTTGGAGGTCGACATGCACATCACCACGACTGAATTCCCGTTTGTCTGGTTGCGTTACACCGGCTCGACGCACACCGACCCCGCCCGCCTGATCGCCGAACTCGACACGTTGCTGGCGCGTCACGAACGGTTCGTTCTTCTGACCGACGACGCGCCGTCCGGCGACGATCGCGGCGCGGACGATCACGAACTGCGCAAGCAACTCGCGAAGTGGAGCAAGGCCAACCGCGCGCAGTCGCGCGAATGGATCCCCGCGATGATCGCGATCGAGCCCGACGCGTCGCGGCGCGTGGCGCTCAATGCATTCTCGGGGGCGTTCGAGAAGGTATGGGGTTATCCGCTGAACGCGGCCGCAACCCGCGACGACGCGCTCGCGCTCGCGCAGCGGCTGCTCGACGAACCGGTGCGCGACGCCGTGGCGGCGAACGGCTGAACCGTCTGCCGCGCCGGCGGCGCGGCGTTCCTCGATATGCATGCACGGCGCGCGTTCGCGCGCCGCGGCATGCGGCAAACAGGCAGGGGTGTCCGGTGGACAATCCGATCCGCGCGATGCGCATCTTCACGCGCATCGTCGAAATGAACAGCTTTACGCGTGCGGCGGAGGCGCTCGGCATTTCGCGGGCCACCGCGACGCGGACCGTGCAGGAACTCGAAACGGCGCTCGGCATGCCGTTGCTGGTGCGTACGACGCGCGCGCTGCGGGCGACGCCCGAAGGTGATGCGTATTACCGGCGTTGCGTGCGTATCACGGCGGACGTCGACGACCTCGAAGCGAGCATCCGCGGCGCCGCGCTGCATCCGAGCGGGCCGCTGCGTGTCGAGCTGCCGGCGGCGGTGGCGGACTCGATCGTGCTGCCGGCGCTCGGCGAATTTCATGCACGGCATCCCGATCTGGTGCTGACGTTGGGCGTGTCAGGGCGTGCGGCCGATCGGGTCGGCGATGCGATCGATTGCAGCATCCGGCTCGGCGAGCTGCCCGATTCGTCGCTCGTCGCGCGCCGGCTCGGCACGCTCGAGCGCGTGACCTGCGCGAGCCCCGCGTATCTCGACCGCCACGGCGCCCTGCGCACGCTCGACGATCTGGCCGCGCATCGCGCGGTCAGCGTGTCGTCCGTTCCGGGCCAGCGCACGGCCGAACTCGATTTCCTCGTCGATGGCGCGGTGCGCAAGGTGCGGCTCGGCGGGATCGTCAGCGTGGACGACGAGCCGGCGTATCTGGCGTGCGGCGTGCATGGCCTCGGGCTGATCCAGCCGCCGCGCGTCGCCGCTCAGCCGCTGATCGACGCGGGACGGTTGCGGGAAGTGCTGCCGCGCTGGCGGCCCGATGCGATCGCGGTGTCGGCCGTCTATGTGAAGCGCCCGCATGTGTCGCCCGGCGTGCGCGCGTTCGTCGACTGGATCGCCGAGCGGTTCGAGGCCGCGGTGAGCGACCACGTGGGCATGGTCACCGCACGGGTGTGGCGGCCGATGACGGATGCCGTGGACAGGGTCGATCAGGTGGATGCCCAGATGGCCGTCGCTTGATCGGCGGGCATCGAATCAGGCGCGTTCAATCGTTCGCAAGGTGGAATGCGGCGCCGATGCGTTCCTGCTCGCGGGCGGGAAGCCCGAGTCTCGTCGCCAGTGTTCTCCATTTACCGACGATGTTGCGGAAGCTGTCGATGCGCTCATCGGGTTGTCTCGGGGGAGCGGTCGGCTGAAACCGCGCGCGGTTTCGGCGGCGGCCGGTTCATATGAAAGTGCCAATATTCTGGCGATTTTTTCGGCGAAATAGCTGAAATATTGGCTCTTTTGACCGAGCCTCACGTCTGTCGCTCCCGGATCGGCGTGCGTCGTTTCCAGCGTCCCGCTTACCCTCCCAGCTCACCTGCCAGAAAATCGACGAACGCCCGAATTCGCGTGGACATCTGGTGACGCTGCGCGTACACCGCATAGATGTCGGCGCTCGGCGTTTCGTGGTCGGGCAGCACGACCACGAGGCGGCCGTCGGCGAGATAGTCGCGCAGATCCCATTCCGCGCGCATCAGGATCCCGTGCCCGTCGAGCGCCCACTTCACGGCGATCTCGCCGTCGTTCGTCGTCAGGTTGCCGTTGATCCGCACGGCTTCCGTGTGGCGTCCCGCGCCGCGTCCGCTCGTCAGGCGCCAGACGCCGTAACCCTCGTCCCCCTGCCGGATGCCGATGCAGTTGTGCCGCGTCAGGTCGTGCGGTGTGCCGGGCGTGCCGTGCCGCGCGAGATACGCGGGCGCCGCGCACAGCAGCCGGCGATTCGGCGCGAGCCGCCGCGCGACGACGCGCGTATCGGGCGGCTCGCCGAAGCGGATGCACACGTCGAACGCATCGTCGGTGAGCGGTGGCGGCATCACCGACAACTGCAGTTGCACCGACACTTCCGGGTAGCGCGCGACGAAGCGCGAGATCGCGGGGCCGACTTGATTGCGCCCGAAACCGAGCGTCGCGTTCACGCGAAGCAGCCCCTTCGGGCGCTGCTTCGCGCTGCCGAGCAGTTCGCCGAGTTCGTCCATCTGGTCGAGGATCCGGCGCGCGTAGTCGAGATACACGTCACCTTCGGGCGTCAGCATCATCCGCCGCGTCGTGCGGTTCACGAGCGTCACGCCCGCGCGCCGCTCCATCTGCGTAAGGCGCTTGCTGACGGCCGCCGCGGTCAGCCCGAGTTCGCGCGCGGCCGCGCTCAGGCTGCCGGACGCGGCCAGCGTCGAGAAGAAGCCGAGATCGGCAGGCTGGACGGTATCCGCCATGACGGGATTCATGAATTTAAGTTAAAGATGCTTTGAGTCTAGCACCGGTTCCCGCACTTCTGGTTCGGTAAAGTGCATCCACGCTGACGATCAATCGAGGATGTGCGCATGAAGACCTACCGTATCGCAACGATTCCCGGCGACGGGATCGGCAAGGAAGTGGTGCCTGCGGCCAAGCAGGTGCTGGAAGCGCTGGCCCGCGGCAGCGACCGTTTCGCATTCGAGTTCGAGGATTTCGACTGGGGCGCCGATTACTACCGCCAGCACGGCGCGATGATGCCGGCCGACGGCCTCGACGCATTGCGCGGCAAGGACGCGATCCTGTTCGGCTCGGCGGGCGACCCCGACGTGCCCGATCACGTGACGTTGTGGGGCCTGCGCCTGAAGATCTGCCAGGGCTTCGACCAGTACGCGAACGTGCGGCCGACGCGCATCCTGCCCGGCATCGACGCGCCGCTGAAGCGCTGCGGGCCCGACGACCTGAACTGGGTGATCGTCCGCGAGAACTCCGAAGGCGAATATGCGGGCGTCGGCGGCCGTGTGCACCAGGGCCATCCGATCGAGGCCGCGACCGACGTGTCGATCCTCACGCGTGCCGGGGTCGAACGCATCATGCGCTTTGCGTTCCGGCTCGCGCAGTCGCGCCCGCGCAAGCTGCTGACCGTGATCACGAAGAGCAACGCGCAGCGGCACGCGATGGTGATGTGGGACGAGATCGCGAAGCAGGTCGCGCAGGAGTTTCCCGACGTGACGTGGGACAAGGAGCTCGTCGACGCGGCGACCGCGCGCATGGTCAACCGGCCGGCGTCGCTCGACACGATCGTCGCGACCAACCTGCACGCGGACATCCTCAGCGATCTCGCGGCCGCGCTCGCCGGCAGCCTCGGCATCGCGCCGACCGGCAACATCGATCCCGAGCGCCGCTATCCGTCGATGTTCGAGCCGATCCACGGCTCCGCGTTCGACATCATGGGCAAGGGGCTCGCGAATCCGGTCGGCACGTTCTGGTCGGTCGTGATGCTGCTCGAACACCTCGGCGAAACGGCCGCCGCCGCGCGCGTGATGCAGGCGATCGAGGCGGTGACGGCCGACCCGTCGCTCCATACGCGCGACCTCGGCGGCAGCGCGACGACCGCGCAGGTGACGGCGGCCGTTTGCGAGCGCGTCGCGAACGCGGCGGTCGCAGCCTGACGGCAACGGTGGCGATGCTCAGGCAGGCCGCGACGTAGCGGCTGGCGGCGGCGCGCTTGCGCGACCGGTAACCGGCTGTTGCCCGTTCATCGTCACACGGATTTTCCTGCCCGAGACTCGCGCATCCGACGCGAGCCGGGCGCCGGCCCGCCCGCTTCGCGGCGGTGCCGGCGAGCATTCATACACCGAGCACGACTCGACGGCTCGACCTCGAAGGAGGAGACACATGCAAGCGGATCTGGAAACCCGTGTCGCGCGGAAGCTGATGTGGCGCATCATTCCGTTCGTGATGCTGCTTTACTTCGTCAGCTTTCTCGATCGCGTCAACGTCGGCTTTGCCGCGATGACGATGAACAAGGCGATCGGCCTGTCGCCGACCGCGTTCGGGTTCGGCGGCGGCCTGTTCTTCATCGGCTACTTCCTGTTCGAGGTGCCGTCCAACCTGATTCTCCACCGCGTCGGCGCACGCATCTGGATCGCGCGCGTGATGATCACGTGGGGGATCGTGTCGGCCGTGTCCGCCTTCGCGGCCGGGCCGACGAGCTTCTACGTGCTGCGCTTCCTGCTCGGCATGGCCGAAGCCGGATTCTTCCCCGGCATCATCCTGTACCTGAGCCTGTGGTTTCCCGCGAAGCAGCGCGCGGTGGCCGCCGCGTGGTTCATGGCGGCCGCGCCGATCTCGACCGCGATCGGTTCGCCGCTGTCGGGCGCGATCATGCAGATGCCGCCGATGTTCGGGCTCGCCGACTGGCAGATGCTGTACGTCATCGAGGCGCTGCCGGCGGTCGTGCTCGGCTTCGTCGTGCTCAGGTGCCTGACCGATTCGCCGTCGAAGGCCGCGTGGCTGCGCGCGGACGAGCGCGACTGGCTGGTCGCGAAGCTGAAAGCCGAAGCCGATGCGCGCCACACGCATGCCGGGCATACGGCCGGCGCGTGGCAGGCGCTGCGTGATCCGCGCGTGCTGGCGCTTGCGCTGATCTACTTCGGCACGTCGGCGGGGCTCTATACGCTCGGCCTGTGGGCGCCGCTGATGGTCAAGCAGTTCGGCTTCACCGCGCTGCAGACGGGCCTGCTCACCGGGATCCCGAGCATCGCCGCCGTCGTCGCGATGATCGCTTGGGCGCGGCATTCGGATCGCAGCGGAGAGCGCACGTGGCACGTCGTGATTCCGTGCGTGCTCGCATGCATCGGCTTCGTGTTCGCAGGGCAGGCGAGCACCGCGCTGCTGACCGTGCTCGCGCTGGTCGTCGTCAACATCGGGATCAGCGCCGCGAAGGCGCCGCTGTGGGCGATGCCGAGCGCGTTCCTGTCGGGTGCCGGCGCGGCGGCCGGCATCGCGATGATCAACTCGATCGGCAATCTCGGCGGGTTCGTCGGACCGTTCGCGATCGGCTGGCTGAAGCATGTGACGGGCGGGTATGCAGCAGGGCTCTATGTGGTGGCGGGCACGCTCGCGGTGTCGGCGGTCGTCACGTTGATGCTGAGCCGCAAGGGTGCAAAGGAAGCTGTCGTGCCGGGCGTGCGGCATCACTCGTAGGCGCGACGCTTGCATCGAAACGCCGGACGGTCGCGCATGACGTGCGCCCGTCCGGCTTCATGCGTCATGCGGCGCGATCAGCTATGCGTGAGCGTCAGCGCATAGAACTTCACGACGGTGCCGGGCGTCGTCAGCGGCGTGCCGGATACGGCCGTCTGGTCGTAGTCGCCGGCCTTGAAGTAGAAGCTCTCGCCGTCGAAGCTCGAATCCATCGTGAAGGTCTTGGTCGTGCCGTTCGCCGTGACGGTGATCGTCGTCCCGCTCAGGCTCAGCGCGTAGCTGAACTGCTTGCCGACACCGACCGTGGTGATCGGCGTGATCGTCGACTTGCCGCCCTGGTTGGTGCTTTCGAGCAGCAACTGCACGACGCCGCCGGACGTGAACTGCAACTCGCACAGCGGCTTGCTCGGGCCGGTGCCCTGGAAGATCTGGCCGATCGTCGTGTGATCGGGCACCTGCGTGACGGCCACCGTCGCATTCAGCCGGTTCGTGCCGGAGGTCGGCCAGATCGCGTTCTCGCGCAGCTCCGTGCGCGGATGCAGCGAGCCGGATGTCGTCCAGCCTTGCGTCGGGTCCATCATCACCATCGATCCGTCGCTGCCGTCCGTGTAGAAATACGTCGGGTTCACGTAGCCGCCCGCGAGCGACGAGCCGCTCACCGTGTCGACCTTGCCGGACGAGCCGGTCGGCAACTGTAGTGTGAACGGCGCAAGGTTGAAGTTGGAGCCGGGCGGGTTCGACGGGCTGAGGGCCATCGCGGTGGCTTGCTGGCGGGCGGCGGCGGCCGGGCTGGCCGGATCGTCGCCGCCGCACGCGGACAGGCACGCAACGGACAGAACGGCGACGACGCACGGGATGATCCTGTTCTTCATGGTGTCTCTCTCTGATGGTCCGTGGCTGGGCGCCACGTTGTGGATAACGTTTTCCTAATTTGGCGCGCGATCATCGAATTGAGATCGGTTGCCCGTAGAAAGCACTCCAAAATACAGAAAGCAGGTGTGGCTCGACGGCGGATAAGGAGATACGGAAAAGCGGGGGAATATTGGAGCTTTCGATCGGCTTTCCAGGTGTCTGGGGCGGCCGGTCGGAAACGATGCTAGCAAGAAGCCTCAGAAGAGTAAACGTTTTCCTTTGTGGGGTGATGTGACTGCGGGCCGCCGGGTCACGGCAAGCGCGATGGGTGCAACGACGTGAAGTGTGTGGGCGGGCGTAGTCGCAGGCGTCACGACTCCGTCGCTACGACGTGCTGCGCGATACGCGCGGCACAAGCATCGGGCGTCGCATCGGACGTATCGAGCATCATCTGGCTGAATGGCCGCGACGCATAGCCTTCGCGATACATCTCGGCGATCCGGTTTCGCTCCCAGTCCGTCAGTGCGCGCGAGCCGCGATTCGACGAGGCGACCGCTTCCGGTGGCGCGAGCGTCACGACGAACAATCGCGCATCACGCGCATCGCAAGCGGCGCGCAGCCGCTCGAATTCCGGTTCGCCGATTGGATAGGCAATGACCAGATGACGCTCACGCGCAGTCGTGATCTGCGTGACGAGACGTTCGAGCGCGATCGCCCACTGCACGTCGAACGGTGCATCTTCGGGCGCATCGTGATCGTCGCCGTCGATGAAGCGCGCATCGGGCAGCACGCGTGCGAGTGCGAGACCGATCGTCGTCTTGCCGCTGTTGATCGGGCCGTTCAGGTGGATGACGGTAAGGGCGGTCATGAGTCAGTGCGGGAACCGGAAGACTCGCAGCTTGCCATGACTGGCGCGGTGGTGCAGGGCCGTTGGTGCGTCGAGCGGTGTGATGCGAGTGCGGAAAGGAAGGAGGAACGGCGGAGGAGAGGCGGAGGGACGGCAGGCTGCGTGCGCGAAGGATGCGCCCACACAGCCTGCCCTACCGTACCGCATCCAGCGATGCGGCACGGCGTCGAGCGGTGCGACTTACTTCTCGTCGCCCTTGATCTGCGGCAGCGCCGACGTCTCACCCGGCGTCAGCAGCCCGACTTGCGAATACACGCGCAGCTTGTCGCGCGTATCGGTGATGTCGAGGTTGCGCATCGTCAGCTGGCCGATCCGGTCGCGCGGCGAGAACGTCGATGCGACCTTCTCCATCGACAGGCGTTCCGGCTGATACGTGAGGTTCGGCGACTTCGTGCTCAGGATCGAGTAGTCGTTGCCGCGGCGCAGTTCGATCTTCACTTCGCCGGTGATCGCGCGCGCGACCCAGCGTTGTGCGGTTTCGCGCAGCATGATCGCCTGCGGGTCGAACCAGCGGCCCTGGTACAGCAGGCGGCCGAGGCGGCGGCCGTTCTCGCGGTACTGCTCGATCGTGTCTTCGTTGTGGATGCCGGTGACGAGACGCTCGTACGCGATGTACAGCAGCGCGAGGCCCGGGGCCTCATAGATGCCGCGGCTCTTCGCCTCGATGATCCGGTTCTCGATCTGGTCGCTCATGCCGAGGCCGTGGCGGCCGCCGATGCGGTTCGCTTCCAGCAGCAGTTCGACCGGGTCGGTGAACTCGACGCCGTTCAGCGCGACCGGCTGGCCGGCTTCGAAGCGCACCGTCACTTCTTCCGCTGCGATCTTCACGTCGTCGCGCCAGAACGCGACGCCCATGATCGGGTTCACGATCTTGATGCCGCTTTCGAGGCTTTCGAGATCCTTCGCTTCGTGCGTCGCGCCGAGCAGGTTCGAATCGGTCGAGTAGGCCTTCTCGGCCGACATCTTGTACGCGAAACCGGCCTGGTTCATGAATTCGGACATTTCGGCACGGCCGCCGAGCTCGTCGATGAACGTCTGGTCGAGCCACGGCTTGTAGATCTTCAGATCCGGGTTCACGAGCAGGCCGTAGCGGTAGAAGCGCTCGATGTCGTTGCCCTTGTACGTGCTGCCGTCACCCCAGATGTTGACGCCGTCTTCCTTCATCGCGGCGACGAGCATCGTGCCCGTCACTGCGCGGCCGATCGGCGTGGTATTGAAGTACGTGACGCCGGCCGTCGTGATGTGGAACGCGCCGCTTTGCAGCGCAGCGATGCCTTCGGCGACGAGCTGCGCGCGGCAGTCGATCAGGCGGGCGCCGGCTGCGCCGTATTCGATCGCGCGTTTCGGGATCGCGTCGTAATCGTCTTCGTCGGGCTGGCCGAGGTTCGCCGTGTATGCGTACGGGACGGCGCCCTTGAGTTTCATCCAGTGCAGTGCAGCGCTGGTGTCCAGGCCGCCGGAAAAGGCGATACCGACCTTCAGGCCGGTCGGGAGGCTTTCGAGAATCGTGCTCATAGGAATTACCGTGGATTGAAGCCGGTGGGATCGTATTTCGCGGAATATGCGAGTATCGGCTGTCCGGGAGGTTGGGGCAAGGGCTGATTTTCGTGCGGAACCGTCGTCCGGCCTGTCGCGGCGGGCCTGGCGGGCGGTTAACCGGGTGGAGAACGCCACGCAATCCGGTGCGAAATCGCAGTAAAAACAGGCACCGGCGAGCCCGGCTGCGGGCCCTGTTTCCGGGGCCGGATCGGCCGAAAGGCGGGGCTTCCGCCGTCAGGATGCCGGCGCGTCACTCCGAAAGATAATTGAAAGAAAACTAAACGAAGCCCGGATGCCCGCGAACGTCAGATGTTCCACGACTGCGCGGTGTCGAGCAGCTTCTCGCGCAACTGGTCGACTTCCCCGGCCAGCTTGGCCGTGATCGACACATAGCCGGACAACTGCGGAGGCGGCCCATCGTGCGGCGGGTCGGCCGGCCGGCGGCGCGGCGAGAGCCGGCTCGGCGTGCCGAATTTGAGCGCGCGGCTCGCGCCGACCAGCGTATCGCGGATGCGCCGGTTCACGGCCTTCATGTCGACGCGCATGTATTCGCGGGCCGCGACATCGTCGCGGGCCGGCACCGCGCTCGACAGGATCTCCAGATAGCCGATGCACAGGCGCAGGCTGCGCTGGATCGCCTCGAGCTGCGCCATCGACGTCTCGCATTCCTTCGATACCGACGGCATCAGCGAGCGCAGCTGCACGAGCAGCGTGCTCAACGCGGCCATTTCCTTCAGGTGCGCGTCGTCGCTGATCTGGCGGTCGCCCGCGAGCCGCGCATGCACGGCCGCGCACGCGCGCAGCGCGTCGGCGAGCTTGTAGCGCCACGAGTAGGTCGCATAGAGCGGCAGCGCGAACGAGAACGCCAGCGCGATCGCGATGCCGGTCAGCACGTTCACCGCGCGCCACAGGCCGTCGACGATCTCGTTGTCGCCGTGCCCGGCGACGATCACCATCGTGATCGCCGACAGCAGCGCGATATAGCCGGCCTTGCCGATCGCGTGATACGCGCAGAAGCCGCACGCGAGCGCCATCAGCAGGTAGATCGCGAGCGGCGCGTGCACGAACGAATACAGCAGGATCAGCCCGAGCCCCGCGAGCGCGCCGATCGACGTACCGAGCGCGCGCTCGGCCGCTTTCTTGCGGATATTGCCGTGGTGCTGCAGCCCGCCGACGACGATCAGCACGGTGATCGTCGACCACTCGCCGTGCGGCACGTTCAGGCCGGTGGACAGCGCAATCGACACGAGAATCGCGAGGGAGACGCGCGCTGCATGGATCAGCTTCGCGTGCCGGTAGCGGCGATACGGGTCGAGCAGCGGGCGGAGCGCGTTGCGCAGGAGCGGCGGCAGCCGGGTAGGGAGCGGGGTGGTCATGGCGGAGCTGGAGTGGCCGGAACGCGCACGGCGGCCTGCGCGGGCCGGCGCCGCGCCGCATGCGCAGCAGATGTAACGCTAGCCGAACCCGGCAGGACTGTCCACGGCGCGGTCATCCGGCCTGGCCGGTTGCCGCGCGACTTGAGGTCACGTCATCGCGATGTCACGTGTCCGCGGTGCTCGGCTGCGCCTCCAGCACGCGGTTGCGGCCGCCGGACTTCGCGCGGTACAGCGCCTCGTCGGCACGCCGCAGCAGCGTCGCGGCGTTCAGGCGGCCGTCGGCGGCGGTCGCCGTGCCGATGCTCGCCGTGACACGCCCGTACGGGCTTTTCACGTGCTCGATGCCGAGCGCCGCGATCGCGCGCCGGATGCCCTCGGCGACGGTCAACGCGCCTTGCGCATCGGTGTCGGGCAGCGTGACGACGAATTCCTCGCCGCCGTAGCGCGCGACGTGATCGCTGTCGCGCCGCAGGCAGTGCGACGCGGTTTGCGCGACGCGCCGCAGCACGTCGTCGCCGGCCGGGTGGCCGTAGTAGTCGTTGAACGCCTTGAAGTGATCGACGTCGACGAACAGCACCGACAGCGGGCGGCCGCTGCGCGATGCGCGCTGCGCCTCCTTCGCGAGTACGGTGTCGAACGTGCCGCGGTTGTCGAGGCCGGTCAGCGCATCGGTGTGCGCGAGCCGGTACAGCTTCGATTCGGCGACCTGCCGGCGCTTCAGTTCGCGCGACAGCGCCAGCGATCCCCACGCGATGAACCCGGTGAACAGGCACATCAGCACGACGGTCCAGACTGCGCGGTGGTGCCACGATGCGTAGATGTCGATCTCGGCGGGCGCGACGTCGACGATCAGCGGCAAGTCGGCGAGATGCTTGTAAACATAGACGCGCCGGATGCCGTCGATCGCGCCGGTGCCGGTCAGCACGCCTTCGCGGCTGCGCAGCGCCTCGATGAACAGCGGCGAATCGTGCAGGTCGAGGCCGACCACGCGCGCGTCGTAAGGCAGGCGGCTCACGAGTATGCCGTTGAGCTCGGCGATCGCCGCGCTGCCGTGCTTGCCGACCGCGAGGCCGTCGAGCAGCGCGCGGAAGTAGTCGATGCTGAGCGTGCCGACGACGATGCCGGCGAACGTGCCGTCGGGCCGGTTGATCCGGCGGCTGAGCGCGATCGTCAGGGCACCGCCGCGCAGCCGGGACGCATACGGCCGGCTGATGAAGAGGCCCTGCGCGAGCCCGTCGCGATGCACGACGAAATAGTCGCGGTCGGCGAAATTGCCTTGCCGGGCGGGCGACGCGCTCGAATCGATCACGATATTGCCGTGCGCGTCCATCACGAAGATCGACCCGAGAAATTCGCCGGTCGCCGCGCGGTCGAACAGCAGCCGGTGGCGCTGGCGCGGCGACAAGGTCATCAGTTCAGGATCGGCAATGCCGTCGACGACGTTCTGCAGCGACAAATCGTAGAGTTCGATATTGCGCGCGATATCGCGTTCGATCAGCAACATCAGGTTGCGTGCATTTTCGACCGCATGGTCATATGCATCGCGATGCGCCTCGATTAAAAGCGACGTGGAAAGCCCCCAGCTGAACATCAGCAGCACGATCCCCGCAACGAGTACGCCGCGGGGCGACAGAATGCGTGCCACGATCGACGCGGTTTGGCGGCGCAGCGTGGCGGGCAGCGTGAATGACTTCATCCTCGATGGGCGGCGGGCGGCGGATTTTCGCGTCGTTGGCGACTCCGTACGCTGTTTATTTTGAATCGGGGCGCATTATCTCGCGAATTCCCGACATTCGCGTGCACATGCAAAACATGCATGCGGATACGGCGATTCGAAACGATTACGCATCATTACCGCTATGTGCGCGGGTGATTTGATTTGAATCAATTGTCGATATCGGTTGTTTTGTCTGAATAATCCCCCTGATTACCCGGCGATTATGTACGCCGGCGTGGTATCTGGCGGATTGCGACAGGACGGTGGTGAAACGCCGGGCGGATCGGAAAGCCGGATAACCCCCAAAGGTATGGGGTTTTTACGCCGGCCCGCGGCCACGGCCCGGTTCGACGCGGCCAACCCGTTGATTCTGCGAAATCTCCGCGGCGGCGGCGGGCGGCGGCACCTGAGCTGCCCCCGTGACGAATCAGGTAGAATCCGCGCTTCGCCGCAGGCGCCCGCCGCGCAACGCGTATCGGGGCCGCATCGAATGCATCGCAGGACGCTCACCGCGCTCCGATTCCGCATGCGCCGGCTACGGATGCCGGCCCGCTCAACGTTCGTCTCGTTTATGTCCGCAATTCCGAAATCCGACCCATCCGGTTCGCCAGCGAACCCACCCAAGCTTCATCGCGCGCTGAAGGCGCGCCACCTGACGATGATCGCCATCGGCGGCTCGATCGGCACGGGCCTGTTCGTCGCGTCCGGCGCGTCGATCTCGCAGGCCGGCCCTGGCGGCGCGATGGTCGCGTACATGGCGATCGGCCTGATGGTCTATTTCCTGATGACGAGCCTCGGCGAAATGGCCGCGTTCATGCCCGTGTCGGGCTCGTTCGCGACCTACGGCGCGAAATACGTGGACGAAGGCTTCGGCTTCGCGCTCGGCTGGAACTACTGGTACAACTGGGCCGTGACGATCGCGGTGGAGCTCGTCGCCGCGCAGCTCGTGATGCATTACTGGTTTCCGGACGTGCCGGGCGTGTGGTGGAGCGCGGCGTTCCTCGGCGTGATGTTCCTGCTCAACGCGCTGACCGTGCGCGGCTTTGGTGAAGCCGAATACTGGTTCGCGCTGATCAAGGTCGTCACCGTGGTCGCGTTCATCGGCGTCGGCCTGCTGATGATCTTCGGCATTCTGAAGGGCGCGCCGAGCAACGGCTGGGGCAACCTGACGATCGGCGACGCACCGTTCGCGGGCGGCCTGCCGGCGTTGATGGGCGTCGCGATGATCGCGGGCTTCTCGTTCCAGGGCACCGAGCTGATCGGCGTCGCGGCCGGCGAATCGGAAAACCCGCGCACGACGATCCCGCGCGCGGTGCGCCAGGTGTTCTGGCGGATCCTGCTGTTCTACGTGTTCGCGATCTTCGTGATCGGCGTGCTGATTCCCTATACCGACCCGAACCTGCTGAAGACGGACGTGACCGACATCGGCGTGAGCCCGTTCACGCTCGTGTTCCGCCACGCGGGCCTCGCGTTCGCGGCCGGCGTGATGAACGCGGTGATCCTGACGGCCGTGCTGTCGGCCGGCAACTCGGGCATGTACGCGTCCACGCGGATGCTCTACAACCTCGCGACCGAAGGCCGTGCGCCGAGGATCTTCGCGAAGCTGTCGCGCGGCGGCGTGCCGCGCAACGCGCTGTACGCGACGACGGCCGTAGGCGCCTTGTGCTTCTTCACGTCGCTGTATGGCGACAAGACCGTGTACCTGTGGCTGCTGAACACGTCGGGGATGACGGGCTTCATCGCGTGGCTCGGCATCGCGGTCAGCCACTACCGCTTCCGCAAGGGCTACGTGAAGCAGGGCTACTCGCTCGACCAGTTGCCGTACCACTCGAAGTGGTTCCCGTTCGGCCCGCTGTTCGCGTTCGTGCTGTGTCTCGTGATCGCGCTCGGCCAGGACTATCAGGCGTTCCTCGCGAACCGGATCGACTGGGCGGGCGTCGCCGCGACCTATGTCGGCATTCCGCTGTTCCTCGTCGTGTGGCTCGGCTTCCGGTTCCTGAAGAAGAGCCGCTTCGTGCGCTACGAAGACATGGAAATCGCGCCGTGGATCGCCGCGAGCCGCGGCGCGCAGCGGCAGCCGGTGGCGAACCGCGAAACCGCGGGTTGACGCCGGCGCGGCACGTGGCCGCGTGACGTACGACGAAACGGGAAGCCTCGCGCTTCCCGTTTTTTTTGCCCGGCTTTTGCCTGCACGGGGTCAAAGCCGGTTATATTGCCCGACCCTACCGGGCCACGGCCCGGCCGGCGCGAGGCGCGCAGCGCGGATCGGCATCCGGCGCGCGCGACGTGCGGCGGCCGGCGAAATGCCCGGCGTTTTCATCGTTCCGTCCGGGCCGATACGGCCCGCGGAGCGCGCAACCCAGAGGAATCCATGAGCGCATCACCCGCCGAGCGGAAGGCCGGACCCGTTTCCATCGTGCGACTCGAAGCCGCGATCAACGCGTGGCGCGAAGTGTACCCGCCGGCTCCGGACGGCGAGGATGGCTACGCGCTCGACGCCGGCAGCAATTGCCTCGCGGAGCTGTACGGCACGATGATCTGCTACAAACTGCCGGACGTGCCGCTCGACTCGCTGAGCGACGCGCAGCGCGACGCGCTCTACGCGACCGAGGTGTGACGGACGGCGCGTTGCGCCGTCGTTCCGCGGCGTCGATGAAACAACGGGAAGCTCGCGGGCTTCCCGTTTTGCTTTGGGCGGCGCGGAGCCTTGCGTGGCGGTTTGCGCCGCGTGCGGTATCGTGATGACATCATCCGGCCAGGGTTGAACGCCGGATCGCTGTCCGGGAGGCATCGAACATGGAGTTGAGACACCTCCGCTACTTCGTCGCGGTAGCCGAAGAGCGGAATTTCACGCGGGCGGCCGAGCGGCTGCATATCGCGCAGCCGCCGCTGAGCCGGCAGATCCAGCAGCTCGAGGAAGCGCTCGGCGTGCCGCTGTTCGAGCGCAACGCGCGGCCGTTGAAGCTGACCGACGCGGGCCGCTTCTTCTACTCGCACGCGGTGCAGCTGCTCGCGCAGACGACCGAGCTCGAATCGATGACGAAGCGGGTCGGCAAGATCGAGCGCAGCATGTCGGTCGGCTTCGTCGGTTCGACGCTGTACGGGATGCTGCCGAAGATCATCCGGCGCTTTCGCAGCGAGTATCCGGCCGTCGAGCTGAGCCTGCACGAGATGTCGACGATGGACCAGATCAAGGCGCTGAAGGAAGGGCGCATCGACGTCGGGTTCGGGCGCATCCGCCACGAGGATCCGAGCGTGCGGCGCGTCGTGCTGCGCGAGGAGCGGATGATCGTCGCGCTGCCGGTCGGCCATGTGCTCGACAGTGCGAAGCCGGTGCTGTCGCTGCACGATCTCGTGAACGACACGCTGATCATCTTTCCGAAGGCGCCGCGCCCGAGCTATGCGGACCAGGTGCTCGCGGCCTTCCACGATCGTGCGTTGCAGCCGCGCAAGATCTACGAGACGCGCGAACTGCAGATCGCGCTCGGCCTCGTCGCGATGGGCGAGGGCGTGTCGGTCGTGCCGCACAGCGTGTACGGGCTGAAGCGCGACGACATCAGCTACAAGCCGCTCGACGATCCGAACCTCGTGTCGCCGATCATCATGAGCATGCGGATGCTCGACGAATCGGAGGACATCCGCGCGATGCAGGCGCTGATCTACCGGCTGTACGACGAGGCGCAGATGGAGTATCTGCCGCCGCAGCCCGAATGAACGCGCGGGCGGTGGGGGCTTGCTTGACGCTGTGTACGGGCGCGGGCCAACATCGCAGGATCCGACACGGCCGCCGAGGGGCGGCCGCTTTCATGCAGACGACAGACACATGACCGATATCCTGATCGAGGAGACATCCGTCGAGACGCCGCAAGGGCGCCTCTTTGCGAAACGCTGGCGCGGTGGTCCGGCGCAACAGGCGGCGGGTGCGTCGAAACAGTCCGCACCGATCGTCCTGCTGCACGATTCGCTAGGCTGCGTCGACCTGTGGCGCGACTTCCCCGCGCAACTCGCGAGCGCCACGCAGCACGACGTGATCGCCTACGACCGCCTCGGTTTCGGCCGTTCCGATCGTCATCCGGGGACACTCGGCACGACGTTCGTGCGCGACGAGGCCGATCACGCGTTCGCGGCACTGCTCGAACAACTGGGCGTTGATACGTTCGTCGCGTTCGGGCACAGCGTCGGCGGCGGGATGGCGGTCGGGTGTGCGGCCGCGTATCCGGCGCGTTGTCGCGCGCTCGTGACGATCGCCGCGCAGGCATTCGTCGAGGATCGCACGCTGGCCGGTATCCGCGACGCGGGGCAGCAGTTCGACGAACCGGGCCAGCTCGACCGGCTTGCGCGCTATCACGGCGACAAGGCCGAATGGGTGCTGCGCGCGTGGGTCGACACGTGGTTGTCGCCGGCATTTCGCGACTGGAATCTCGACGACGAATTGCCGCGCGTGCAATGCGCGACGCTCGCGATTCACGGCGAAGACGACGAATACGGGTCCGACGTGCATCCGAAGCGGATCGCCGCGCGCGTTGCGGGGCCGTCGTCGTATCTGTTGCTCGGCCAGTGCGGGCACATGCCGCACCGCGAGCGGACCGACGACGTGCTGGCCGCCGTGACGACGTTCCTGCGCGACGCGCTCGCCTGAGCGCTGCTGCCACCGGCGGGCGGGCGCCCGCCGGCCATCAGAACGCGAGCTGGATCACGAGATCGATCGCAAGCAATGCGATCGAGCAGCCGATCCCGAGGACTACGTTCGGCAGCCGGTGCTCGAAGTCGCGATGATCCTTGCGCATCGCGGCGCCGAGCAGGAAGATCGCCTCGACGACGATCTGCAGCCCGACGAACAGCAGCATCAGCAGATACTCGTAACCCATCTGCTTGAACGCGGCGAATTGCATCCCGTGATCGCGGATCCATTGGCCGACGCGCAGCAGTTCGTACACGAACAGCAGGGCGGGAAACAGGTAGCTGATGAAATAGGTCGGCGCGGTGGCGTGCCGTAGTTCGAGGTGGAAGTGCTGATGCGTGGTGGCCATCACGAATCCCTCCTTGCAACGCATGATTGCGGTCGCGACGGCGGCGCGACAACGTGCAAACGAAGGGATTACCCGAAGCGTCGTGCGCAGCCGTACGACATCAGCATACTGCTGCACGGGAAATTTGGCATGCGATGCGTGCGTTCGTCGTAAAAATGCATCTGCGCCGCGCGACGCATCTATCGCGCCGTATTCGACGGACGCGCTGCACCGGCGGGTTGCGTGGTGCGCGATGCATTCGGCAGCCACCCCTCCGGATGCTGTTCCAGATCGTCGGCCAACGCGCGCAGCGCGCTTGACGTTCGCGCGAATTGCGTCAGCGTGCGGCGGACGTTCGATGTATCGGCACCTTGTTGCGCGAGCATCGCCTGCGCGGCCGTGAATGATTGCCGTGCGGTGCCCAGCGCGATGCGTGCATGCGGTGCGAGTTCGGTATCGAGTTGCTTGAACAGCGCATCGGTGTTCGCGAGTGCCGCATTCATATCCATGCCCATGCGATCGAGCGGCAACCGGGAAAGCGTGCCGGCGATATCGGTAATCTGCACGCGCAGCACGTCGAGCGTGCCGGGCACGGTCGGCAACACGATCGGCTCGCGATTCGTGTCGACCGATGCGGGCGGTGCATGCGGGAACATGTCGAGTGCGACATACGAGCGGTTCGCGATCGGGTTGCCGACGCGCAACTGGCCACGCAAGCCGCGCGCGACGAGCGTGCGCAGCAGCGCCTTGCCGGCTTCACTGGCGCCGTTGCCGAGCACGTCGCGATAGCGCTGCCCGAGGCGATCGGGATAGAGCGCCATCGTCACGCGCATCGTGACGTCGCCGCGTGCTGCATCGTATTCGGTACCGACGGCCGTCACGTTGCCGAGTTCGATGCCGCGAAATTCCACCGGCGCGCCGACCTCGAGGCCGCGCAGCGAACGATCGAAACGCATCACGACGGGCGCGGCCGCCGCGTTCGGCGTGCGCATCGCGTCGATTTCGTCATCGGCCACGCGAAAGCGCGCGCCGTCCGGCGCCGCGATGCCCGGTGCGCGCCCGGGTGGCGACGCGAATGCAAGCGCACCGCTGAACAATGCGGCGATCGACGGCGTGTCGAGCTTCATGCCGCCCGCACCGAGCCGCAGGCCGAGGCCGCCGGCCTGCCACCAGCGCGCATCGACGTCGACGGTTCGATCGAAGGGCGCGGCGACGAACACGTCGATCGAGACGCCGTGCCCGTTGGGATCGAGCGCATAGCCGGTCACCTGGCCGACGCGTGCGCGCCGGTGATAAACGGGCGAACCGATCGCGACCGAGCCGAGCGATGTCGCGTGCAGCGTGTAGTGACGGCCGCCTTCTTCGGTGACAGGCGGCGCATCGAGCCCGGCGAACGTCGTGCGCGCTTCGCGCGAATGGCCAAGCGCGGCCGCGATGTACGAACCGGACAGCACCGTATCGAGACCGGAGAGGCCACCGGGCCCGATGCGCGGCCGCACGATCCAGAAGCGTGTGTCCGCCACCGCCAGTGCGTGCGCGTCGGCATCCAGCCGTACATCGATCATCACGCCCGGTTGCCCGCGCAACGCGCGAACGCGAGTGACGCGGCCGATTTCGACATTGCGCAGCCGCAGCGTCGATCGGCCGGCCGCCAGCCCGTCGGCGGTCGCGAAGGCGATCGTGATCGTCGGCCCGCGGCTGCCGAGCGACGCGATGCCCCATGCGAGGCAGAGCACAGCGGCCGCGAGCGGCACGATCCAGACGAGCGCCGCCCGCGCACGCGCCGGCACGCCTCTGCGCAACACGGGCCAACGTGCGCCGGCGGGTTTCAGTCGAATTGCGCGACGAGTGCATCGGCGCCCTTGTCGATGCCTGTCTTTGCCGCGCTGAGCGCGCCGAAACTCGCACCGATGTTCATCGCATTCGGATACTGCTTCGTCACGTACGCGTTGATCAGTTGGTTCGTCGATGCATCGCGGATCTCCACCGCGTACATGACCGAGCCCGTGAACGCGCCTTCGCGCCCACGGATCGCCTGCACGCCGTTGTATACGTTGCCCGCGAGATCGAAGTGCGCGAATGCGCCGGCAAACGTCGTCGTCGTCACGGCGCCCGTGAGCGTCAGCTTGACGCGCAGCGTGCCGGGGCCCGGAGCGCTGGTCAGTTCGAAGCGCTTGCCGAGCTTTTTCGCGAACGTGTCGCCCATGTACGTGGCGAGCGTCGACTTGTCCTGGTCGGTCAGGTCACCGAACTGATGGTCGGTGCCGCGATAGATGGCCACCGGATCGAGGATCAGCTTCCGGTAGATGTGCCAGTCGGCCGGCAATGCGTAGCGGTAGGGCACGCGGCCGGACTTGTCCTGCGGATCGCTGCGCAGGTATGGCGACGATTCGATACCGCTGTAACGGCCGGGCTGGACGCCGGCGCATCCGGCGAGCGCGAAGCAGAGCGCGGCGTTGAGCAGGTGGCTGGACTTGAACAAAGGGTTCATCTGACGCTCCGGGTCGGGGTTCGCGCCGGTAGAGCCGGGCGAAGGGTGGTGAAACTGGGCGGCATCGCCGCTTCGGGTTAATGAAAAAAACCAACCAGACGGTTTGTTTTTGGGGCGCAGTAACCCCATGAATAGCGGGAGTAACAAGCCGTCGGGCAACGGTGATCGGCCGGATAGCCCGGCTGCGGGCCGTGTTCACATCGCGCAGCGTGATGCGCGGTGCGCCCCCGCATCCGGCCAGGCCCGATGCGGGAGCCGATCGTAGCACCGCCATTTCTGGAAGTAAACCGACCAGGCGGTTTGTTTGTGATAGACTCCGCGCACTTCCTTCATACGATCGTGCCGGTCCGGCGCGGCCGCATTGCATGACTCCATAGCGGGGACAGTTCATGGACAACCCGACGCGTTCCGAGCGAACGCGCACTGCCGCGATCCAGGCGGCGCTCGCGATCCTCGAGCGCGACGGCCCGGGCAAGCTCACGTTCGATGCGATTTCGCGCGAAAGCGGCATCAGCAAGGGCGGGCTGATGCATCAGTTCCGCACGAAAGGCGATGTGCTGAACGCGCTGATGGAACATCAGCAGGACTACTACCAGCGATTCCAGCGCGACTACCTGGCCGCACGCGATCCGGGCGAGGCCCAGCCGACGCTGTCCGCGCAGATTGCGACGATGCGTGAAGTGATCGACCAGCAGCCGTCGGCGGCGCTCGCGATCATGGCGGCGCTGGTCGAGGATCCCACGCCGCTGCAGCAAGTGCGGGATATCGACGCCGAGAACGCGAAGCGCATCGCGGCCGAATCCGGCGATCCCGATCTTGCGCTGCTGCGCTGGAAGGCGGCCTGGGGGCTCGCGCTGTCGGCGATGTTCGGGCTGTGCCCGTTGTCGGCCGACGAGCGCGCGCGGCTGTTCGACCGGCTGCTCGACGAGACGCAATGGCCGTCGGGAAGCAGCGATGCCGCGCCGGCCGCGAAATCGGCTCGGAAAAAATGAAACGCGCGTTTGTTGCATGCGGGGTGGCGGTCGTCCGCTTCGGGCGCTCGCTGCTCGCGGTCGTGCTCGGGCGCTTGTGATCCAATGAGCGCCTGACCGGCCACCACTCACCGGCGCCGCTCAGCTTTTCGCTTCCGCGCCTTCGACAAACAGCTTCGCGACCGCCTGGAACTCCCGTTTCAGCGACAGCCCCGGCACGGTCAGCCAGCGCAGCATCGCCGCGAGATACAGGTGATGGAACCACGTCGCGAGCTGGTCGGCGCGCAGCGCGCCGTTCAGTTCGCCGGATTGCTGCCCGGCTGCGATCAGTTGCTGCCACACGAGCGCGATATCGCTGCCGTTCTCTCCACCGCTTTCCGGTTCGACCGCGCCGATGCTCAGGAAGCGATGGCGCAAATACGCGAGCAGGTAGGCGGGATGCTGCTCGCACCACGCCGCCGACGCGTCGAGCACGCAGCCGATGCGCGACGCGAAGGTCTTGCGTCGCGCGACGTCTCGCTGCAGATGCGCGAGATCGCGTGCGAGTTCACCTTCCAGCCAGTGCGCGAGCACGGCTTCCTTCGTTGCAAAGTGGTTGTACAGCGTGCGCTTCGCGACATCGGCCTGCGCGGCAATCTGTTCCATCGTGACGGCTTCATAGCCGTGCGCGTCGAACAGGCGTGCGCCGGTGGCGGCGAGATGCGCGAGCATCTGGATGCGCTTGCGTGCGCGGCGGCCCGGATCGTCGGTCGGAATCGGCATGGAGAGAGGTTGACTGAAAGTGCACGAGTTGCATTAGTATACGACGTGCACTTTTTTGAATCCACCCATTGCCGCCGCGCACGAGGAGTCACGCATGAAGCTCGTCATTGCCACCTACGGCACCGAAGGCGACACGCGCCCGCTCGCGGCGCTCGGCCGTGCGCTGATCGATGCCGGTCACGATGTCCGGCTGCTGGCCGATGCGGCAACGCTCGGCGCGGCCGCGGCGCTCGGTGTGCCGTCGGCGCCGTTGTCGGGCGATATCCGCGGGGCGATTGCGCCGGATGGCGCGTTGGCGGATGCGGTGCGCGGGCGTGGTGGTTTCAACGACACGTCGAAGGCGCTCGCGGCGATCGCCAATGCGAACACGGCCGCGTGGATGCGGGAGATCACGGATGCATCGGAAGGCTGCGACGCGATCCTCGTGTCGGGGCTCGCATCGTTCGTCGGCTTGTCGGTCGCCGAGTATCGCGGCGTGCCGGCGATCGGCACCGGCATGATCCCGATCACACCCACTGCGGAATTCGCGTCGCCATTCCTGCCACCCGGCAAACTGCCGCGCTGGCTGAACCGCGCGAGCCACCGGTTCGTGAACGCGCTGTTGTGGCAGGCGTTCAGGAAGGCGACGAATGCGGCGCGAGCGAGCGTGTGCGGGTTGCCGCCGCGCAAGCATGTGTGGACCGATCATCCGATGCTGTACGGCGTGTCGCCGGCGCTGCTGTCCGGCCCTGGCGACTGGCCGTCGAATGTGCAGGCATGCGGCCAGTGGCGGATCGATGCGCGGGCATGGGAACCGCCACCCGAGCTCTCGGCTTTTCTCGAAGCGGGAGAGCCGCCCGTGTACATCGGTTTCGGCAGCATGGCCGGCTTCGATCGCGCCGCGATGGTCGATGCGCTCGTGCACGCGCTCGCCGGCCGGCGAGCGTTGTTCTATCCGGGCTGGAGCGGCATCGATGCGTCGATGCTGCCGGCGCACGTTCACGTGATCGGCGATACGCCGCACGACTGGCTGTTCTCGCGCGTGTCGATGGCGATCCATCACGGCGGATCGGGCACCACGCATTCGGCTGCACGGGCCGGCATTCCGTCGGTCGTCGTGCCGTTCGCGGGCGATCAGTTCTTCTGGGCGAACCGGCTGCAAAGGCTCGGCGTGGCGGATGCGCCGGTGGCGGGGCGGCGCGTTGACGCCGCTGCGCTTGCGCGGGCCATCGCGTTTGCCGAACGGGACGAAACGAAAGCGCGCGCGCTCGAACTCGGCGCGCGCATTGCGCAAGAGGAAGGTTTGAAGCGGGCCGTCAGTGCGATCGAGCGATGGGGGCAGCGGGGCGCGCGGTAAGCCCGCGCAGCAACCTCAGAAATGCCCGGTGAACCGATAGCGGCTGCCCGGGTGCCACAGATTGGCGACCGACGCGACCAACCCCTGCGACCACGTGCGCCGATGCAGCAGCAGGCACGGCTCGCGGTCGTCCATCGTCAGGTGGCGGCGCGTTTCGGCGTCGGGCATCGCGGCCTCGATCCGGTATTCGACGCGCTGCAGCGGCGCGACGCGCGTCAGGTACTGGTTCGGCGTCGTGGTCGTGAAGTCCTGCAACGCATACTCGGGCGCGCAGGCCGGATTGACCCAGCGTTCCTCGAGCTGCACGGGCGTGTCGTTCTCGAAGTGCAGCACGCGCGAATGGAAGATCGGGCTGCCCGTGTCGATCTGCAGCTCGTCGGCGAGCTTCGCATCGGCGACGGCCGCGCCCACCTGCAGCACCTGCGCGCGATAGCCGTGGCCGCGTGCGGCGACTTCGTCCGAGATGCTGCGGATCGCGACGAGCGTCGATTCGTACTTCGGCGACGCGACGTACGTACCGGAGCCGCGCGTGCGCGTGAGCACCTGCTCGGCGGTCAGCTCGCGCAGCGCGCGGTTGACGGTCATCCGCGCGACGTTGAATTCGCGCGCAAGCTCGTTCTCCGACGGCACCTGGTCGCCTTCCGCCCATTCGCCGGCATGAATGCGCGCGAGGATGAAGTCCTTGATTTCCTGATAGATCGGTGTGGTCATGGGATCACGATTCGAGAGTCGGCAGCGGCCCGCCGCCGAATGCCGATCCGGCGCGCGCCCGGCGCCGAGTGTACCGGTTTCGCGGACGCGCAGGCCCGGATTCCCCGAATGATCCCTTTTTGGCCGACGCGCGTCCATGCGGGATTGCACAGAGCGGCCGGCCCTGGACAGCCGGCGTGCGGTCAGAACCGATGCCGGATGCCGACCGTCGCGACCACCTGCGTGTTGGTCGACGAAGCCGCGAGCCCCGTGACGTTCGCGAAGCCGAGCGTCGCGCCGGACGGCACGCCGAACTGGTGCTGGTAGACGGTTTCCGCGTACACGTCGGTGCGCTTGCTCAGCGCGTAATCGGCCATCAGCGTCACCTGGTGCCATTTCGGCCGGTGGCTGCCGGTTGCGTCGTCGTAGCGGCCGTTGGTGAACGTATAGGCGCCCGCGAACGAGACGGCCGGCGTCAGCGCATAGCGCGCGTTGACCTCGAAGTTGTCGAAGCGCAGCGCGTTCAGCGCGCCGGGCAGCGACGACGCGGCCGTTTCGTCGAACATCGAATGCGTCCACAGCGCGCCGACCGTCAGCCGGTCGAACGCGTAGCTGCCGCCTGCACCCATCACGCGCTGGCGCACGGCCGGGAAGTTCGGGCCGTCGTTGGTCGACAGTGCACCGCCGGCCGTGAGCCCGCCGCGATTGAGCTGCAGGTACGCGGCGCCAAGGCTGACCGGCCCGTTCGCATACGACACGCCCGCGCTGTATGCGCGGTTGTTCGCGAAGCCACCGGCCGCGTTGCTGAACCCGTACAGGCCGCCGAACTGCCAGCCGGCGAGCGTCGGGCTCGTGTATTTCACCGCGTTGTCGATGTAGAACGAATCGTCGATGTTGTCGTTGTCGAACGGGTGCGATGCGAGGTTGTTGCCGTCGCCGTTGTTCGCCATCGCGAGCGGGCCGAGGTAGTCGACCACGGCGTCGTACTGCCGGCCGAGCGTCAGCGCGCCGTACTGGTCGCTCTGCAGGCCGACGTACGCGCGGCGGCCGAACATCGTGTTCTTGTAGGACTGCGTGCCGTTGTTCAGGTTGAAGCCGTTCTCGAGGCGGAACAGCGCATGCAGGCCGCCGCCGAGATCCTCGTTGCCGCTCAGGCCGAAGACCGTATTCGACAGCAGGCCGCTGCCTTGCTGCCACGCGCTCTTACCTGACTGGTTGTTCGTATAGGCGATACCGGCATCCAGCATCCCGTAGAGCGTGACGCTGCTTTGCGCATGCGCGGCGGCGCTGAGGAACGCGAGGGAGAGGGTACCGACGACTGCTTTTTTCATTGTTTGCTTCCTGGAAAGGCCCGTAGCGACGGGAACGACGATCCGTTGCGCGCACCGGCGGCGAACAGGCGCGGCTCGTGACGAACCGCGCGCGTTCGCACCGGAGACGCGCGTTCGAATCGATGAAAGGGGAGCGGGCGCGTGACGCGTGTCACGCGCGGCCGCAACGGACGCCGGCTAGTGCTGCAGCAGGCGGATCGTGCCGAACTCGGCGGCCGGAAGCAGGCGGAGGATCGACAGGATGGCGGGCGACGCCTGCGACCGCGCGACTTCAAGCTCGATGCACGCGCGCCCGGTGCGGTTGTCGATCGCGGCCGTATAGAAATTGAGCGCGGTGCCGACCGCCTGGTGCAGCAGGCGCCGCACGACGGCGAGGTTGTCCGATTCGACGCGGATCGACAGCAGCACGAACTCGTCGGCAGGGCACCGGCGCCGCGAACGAACGGGCGGCAGATCGCGTGAAGCGGCGGTTTCGGTTCTGGTCGGTTTCATGCTGGCACCCCGGGTCGCATCGTGCTCCGCACCGCGGAGATTTCGTCTTGGACATGCCGCCCATTCTAGGAATCGCGGTGACGATACGGTGTATAGACTCGAACCGGCCCTGAAAAGAACGTATAAAAACGCTATCGCCACCGGCTTTCGTCTTTACAGCTTTTTTATTCCTTGTAAAGAAATTGAACACCGCTTTGATACGCGGATTTCTACACTGTCGCATCCCATTCGCCAGATGAGCATGGGGGCGTCACCGGGGCTTGCGCCGACACGGCAAGGCCCGAGACGCCAACGATCGCGCAGCGTTGCCGCGCATACGAAAAAAGGGGAAAGCCATGTTGTGGATCACCGGCGCGTTGTCGCTCGCGCTCTTTATCTATCTGTTTCATGCTTTGATCAAACCCGAGCGGTATTGATCGGCGCGATTCAACAGGAATTCGAAAATATCGGTGGATGTCATGAGCGATCTGCTTTTCATTCTGTTCACGCTCGCGTTCTTTGCCTTGACGGCGGGTTTCATCACCGGCCTTGACCGGATCTGAGCGAGCGTCGACATGTTCAACAATCTCATTCAATTTGCGATCGTTCTCGCGATCATGCTTGCGCTGGTGCCCGTCGTCGGGAAATGGCTCGCGCACGCCTTTACGAGCCCGCGCCACGCGTGGGTCGAACGCCGTACCTATGCGCTGCTCGGCGTGAACCCCGACGAAGCGATGTCGTGGCAACGCTACGGCATGGTGCTGCTGCTCAGCAATGCCGGGATGATGCTGGTCGGCTACCTGCTGCTGCGCATCCAGGACGCACTGCCGTTCGATGCGCTGCAGCGCGCCGCGCAAAGCCCGGACCTCGCGTTCAACACGGCCGCGTCGTTCATCACCAACACGAACTGGCAGGCGTATGCGGGCGAGAGCAGCCTGTCGAACTTCTCGCAGATGGCCGTCATCACGTTCCTGATGGTGGTCAGCGCGGCGACCGGCGTTGCGGCCGCGGGCGGCTTCATCCGCGGGCTGAGCCGCAAGAGCGCGGCGGACCTCGGCAACTACTGGGTCGATTTCACGCGCGTGACCTATCGCGTGCTGCTGCCGCTCAGCTTCGTGATGGCGCTCGTGTACGTGTGGCAGGGCATGCCGCAGACGCTCGCGTCCGATGCGTGGGCGACCACGCTCGAAGGCGCGCGCCAGCAGATCGTGATGGGGCCCGTTGCCAGCCTCGAATCGATCAAGCATATCGGCACGAACGGCGGCGGCTTCTTCAGCATGAACGCCGCGCATCCGTTCGAGAACCCGACGCCGCTCACCAACACGCTGCACATGCTGTCGATGCTGCTGATTCCGTCCGCGCTGACCTATGCGCTCGGCACGATGATCGGCCGGCGCCGCCAGGGCTGGGTGATCCTCGCTGCGTTCGTCGTGATGTTCGTCGGCTTCCTGGCCGTGATCTATTCGGCCGAGCAGCACGGCAATCCGCTCGTGGCCGGGCTTGGAGTCGACCAGCAGATGAGCGCCACGCAGCCGGGCGGCAACATGGAAGGCAAGGAGATGCGCTTCGGCATCGCGCAGACGAGCCTGTTCGCCACCGTCACGACGGCCGCGACCACCGGGTCGGTCGACGCGATGCATGACTCGCTGACGCCGCTCGGCGGGCTCGTGCCGATCGCGCAGATGATGCTGAACAACGTATTCGGCGGCGACGGCGTCGGGCTGATCAACCTGTTCACGTTCGCGATCCTCACGGTGTTCCTGGTCGGGATGATGATCGGGCGCACGCCGGAATTCCTCGGCAAGAAGATCGAGGCGCGCGAGATGAAGCTCGTGATGCTCGCGGTGCTTGCGCATCCGTTCAGCATCCTCGGCTTCACCGCCGTGGCGTCGATGCTGCACTCGACGATGGACAGCCTCGCGAACCTCGGCCCGCACGGCTTCAGCGAAGTGCTGTACGCGTACACGTCCGGCACCGCCAACAACGGCTCCGCGTTCGCGGGCCTGAACGCGAACACGCCGTTCTTCAACACGACGATCGGCTTCGCGATGCTGATCGGCCGCTACCTGACGCTGCTGCCGATGCTCGCGGTCGCGGGCAGCCTCGCCGCGAAGAAGAGCGTGCCGGAAAGCGCGGGCACGCTGTCGACGTCGACGGGCCTGTTCGCCGGCCTGCTGGTCTTCGTGATCCTGGTCGTCGGCGGTCTCACGTTCCTGCCCGCGCTCGCGCTCGGCCCGGTCGTCGAGCACCTGATGATGTCCGGCGGCCAACTGTTCTGAGGAAAACACCATGATGCAAGGCAATCGCCAGGCAGCGGCCGCCGCCGCGCCGGCACCCGGTTCTTCGTTCGGCGCGGCGACGCGCGGCCTCGTGCGGCCCGTGATCGCTTCGTCGGTCCTGTTCATGCTCGTCACGGGGATCGCGTATCCGCTGGTCACCACGGGCATCGCGAACGTGTTGTTCCCGTCGCAGTCGCGCGGCAGTCTCGTGCAGCAAAACGGCACGACGATCGGCTCGGCAGTGATCGGGCAGCAGTTCAAGCGTGCCGGCTACTTCCACGGGCGGCCGAGCGCGACGGTCGGCACCGATCCGGCCGATCCGTCGAAGACGGTCGACCAGCCGTACAACGCGGCCGGCAGCGGCGCCAGCAACCAGGGCGCCACCAGCAAGAAGCTGCTCGCGGATATCGCGCAGCGTGTGCGTGCGTACCGCCAGGAGAACGCGCTCGCCGCCGGCACGCCGGTGCCGGCGGATGCGGTGACCGCATCGGCGTCGGGGCTCGATCCTGAGATCTCGGTCGCGAATGCACGGCTGCAGGCGGCACGCGTCGCGCAGGCGCGCGGCGTCGATGCCGCGCAGGTCACGGCGCTGGTCGACCGCATCGCGTCGCCGCGCCAGCTCGGCGTGCTCGGCGAACCGCGCGTGCGCGTGCTCGCCTTGAACCTCGCGCTGGACCGCGCATTCGGCCAGGCGGCCGGCGCGAAGCAATAGCAGGAACCACGGAGTCACTCATGTCCCATATCGAAACCCCGATCAATCCAGCAGTGATGCCGGTCGGCGGCGTGCCGCCGATGCGCTGGACGGCCGTGCTGCGCGAGGCATTCCGCAAGCTTGCGCCGCGCGTGCAGTTGAAGAACCCCGTGATGTTCGTCGTGTATCTCGGCAGCATCGTCACGACCGTGCTGTGGCTGCAGGCGCTGACCGGCACGGGCGACGCGCCGGCCGGCTTCATCTTCGCGGTCGCGTGCTGGCTGTGGTTCACCGTGCTGTTCGCGAACGCGGCCGAGGCGCTGGCCGAAGGCCGCGGCAAGGCGCAGGCCGATGCGCTGCGCGCGGCGCGCAAGCGCGTGTACGCGAAGGTGCTCGACGAGCCGAAGCAATACGACAGCACCAGCCATCGCGTGCCGAGCGACGAGCTCGCCGCCGGCAGCATCGTGCTCGTCGAGGCCGGCGACACGATTCCCGCCGACGGCGAAGTGATCGACGGCGTCGCGTCGGTCGACGAATCGGCGATCACCGGCGAATCCGCGCCGGTGATCCGCGAGTCGGGCGGCGATTTCTCGTCGGTGACGGGCGGCACGCGCGTGCTGTCCGACTGGATCATCGTGAAGATCACCGCGCAACCGGGCGAGGCATTTCTCGACCGGATGATCGCGATGGTCGAAGGCGCGAAGCGCGGCAAGACGCCGAACGAAGTCGCACTGACGATCCTGCTCGTTGCGCTGACGATCATCTTCCTGCTCGTGTGCGTGACGCTGCTGCCGTTCTCGCAGTTCAGCGTGCTGCTGAACGCGTCGGGCACGGCGGTGAGCCTGACCGTGCTGATCGCGCTGCTCGTCTGCCTGATCCCGACGACGATCGGTGCGCTGCTGTCGGCGATCGGCATCGCGGGGATGAGCCGCATGATGCGCGCGAACGTGCTCGCGACGTCGGGCCGCGCGATCGAGGCGGCCGGCGACGTCGACGTGCTGCTGCTCGACAAGACCGGCACGATCACGCTCGGCAACCGCGAGGCCGTGCAGTTCCGGCCGGCACCCGGCGTGGACGAGCGCGCGCTGGCCGAGGCCGCTCAACTGTCGTCGCTCGCCGACGAAACGCCCGAGGGGCGCTCGATCGTCGCGCTCGCGAAGCAGCGCTTCTCGCTGAACGTGGCCGCGGCCGCCGGCAGCATCACCGTGCCGTTCAGCGCGCGCACGCGGATGAGCGGCCTCGATATCGGTGAACGCCAGGTGCGCAAGGGCGCGGCGTCGGCGATCCGCGCGCATGTCGATGCGCTCGGCGGTGTGTTTCCTCAAGCGGTCGAGACGGCGGTCAACGATATCGCGCGGCGCGGCGGCACGCCGCTCGTCGTGGCCGACGGTTCCCGCGTGCTCGGCGCGATCGAGCTGAAGGACATCGTCAAGCACGGGATCGCCGCGCGCTTCGCGGAGCTGCGCAAGGTCGGCGTGAAGACCGTGATGATCACCGGCGACAACCGGCTCACCGCGGCTGCGATCGCGGCGGAAGCCGGCGTCGACGACTACCTTGCCGAAGCGACGCCCGAGGACAAGCTGCGGCTGATCCGCGAGCACCAGGCGAAGGGCCATCTCGTCGCGATGACGGGCGACGGCACCAACGACGCGCCCGCGCTCGCGCAGGCCGACGTGGCCGTCGCGATGCACAGCGGCACGCAGGCGGCGAAGGAAGCGGCCAACATGGTCGACCTCGACAGCAACCCGACGAAGCTGATGCAGGTGGTCGAGGTCGGCAAGCAGATGATCATGACGCGCGGCGCGCTGACCACCTTCAGCGTCGCCAACGATCTCGCGAAGTATTTCGCGATCATCCCGGCCGCGTTCGTCGCGACGTATCCGGCGCTTGGCGCGCTGAACGTGATGGGGCTGCACAGCCCGACATCGGCGATCCTGTCGGCGGTGATCTTCAATGCGCTGATCATCGTCGCGTTGATCCCGCTCGCGCTGAAGGGCGTGAAGTATCGCGCGGAGCCGGCCGAGAAGCTGCTGGGGCGCAACTTGCTGATCTATGGCGTGGGCGGGATCATCGCGCCATTCATCGGCATCAAGCTGATCGACATGTTGTTGACGCCGTTTATCTGACCGAACGCGCCGTCGCGGCCCCGCTCACGCCTTCTCGGCGTGCGCGGGGCCGTTCGGCGTTTCAATTGCCGGAAGCGATCATGGATGTGAATGTGAACGTGAGCGAAGCGAATCGACGGACAACGGGGCAGCGGGACACCGCCGCCCGCCGCGGCGAGGCCGGCGTGCGCCGCGACCGCTGGCGAACCGTGCTGCGCGCGTGCGCGGCGCTGGCCGACCGCATCGCGGGCGCCGGGCCCGACACGCGGCCGACGCTGGCCGTGCGTGAAGCGCGCCCGCGCACGCACGTGTGGGTGTCGCAGTACGCGGTGCCGCTGCTGCTCGCCACGCTCGTGTGTGCGCTGGCGACGCTCGCGGCGAGCGCGCTGCTGCGCGTGTTCGACCTGTCGAACGTCGTGATGCTGTTCCTGATGACCGTCGTGCTGATCGCGCTGCGGCTCGGCCGGCTGGCCGGCGCGTGGGCGGCGTTCGTGTGCGTCGGCTGCTTCGACTTCTTCTTCGTCGAGCCGAGGCTGTCGTTCGCGGTGTCCGATACGCAGTACGTGTTCACGTTCGCGCTGATGCTGGCCGTCGCGCTCGCGATCGGCCAGCTCGCGGCGCGCTTGCGCGCGGAGGCGCGCGCCGCGCGCGCGAACGAGAAACGCTCGGCCGCGCTTGCACGGGTCGCGCATGACCTGTCGGCCGCGATCGAGACCGAGCAGATCGCGTCGATCTGCACCGGCACGATCGCGCCGCTGCTCGGTGTGCGCGTCGCACTCGTGCTGCCGGATGCGGATGACCATCTGATGCCGGCGCAGCACGCCCGGTTCGTCGAAGCACCGATCGCCCGCTGGGTCTACGAGAATGCGCGCGGCGCCGGGTGCGGGCTGCCGCCGTTCGAGCGCGCGGCCGCGCAATACCTGCCGCTGAAGGCGCCGATGCGCGTGCGCGGCGTGCTCGTGCTGTTCGGCGACGCGCAGCCGGTACCGACGGACCCCGACGATCGCCGCCTGATCGATGCGCTGTGCTCGTCGATCGCGATGGCGCTCGAACGCGTGCACTACGTCGGCGTCGCGCAGCACACGCTCGTCCGCATCGAAGGCGAGCGGCTGCGCAATGCGCTGCTCGCCGCGGTGTCGCACGACCTGAAGACGCCGCTGACCGCGATCCGTGGGCTCGCCGAGACGCTGGAGCGGCCCGAGCGGCTGGCCGAAGGGCAGCCGGCGGCACTCGCACACGGCATCCGCAACCAGGCCGAGGCGCTGCACGGGCTCGTCGTGAACCTGCTCGATCTCGCGCGCATGCAGAGCGAGGGCGTGCGGCTGAATCGCGAGTGGCACATGCTCGACGAGATCGTCGGCAGCGCGCTCGCGCATTCGGCGGGCGTGCTGGCCGGCCGCGACGTGAGCGCCGACTTGCCGGCCGACCTGCCGCTGATCGACGTCGATGCGCTGCTGATCGAGCGCGTGCTGATGAACCTGCTCGACAACGCGTCGAAATACGCGGGCGCGGACGCGGCCGTGGCGGTGCGCGCACGCGTGTTCGGCGAAACGCTCTACGTATTCGTCGAGGACGACGGGCCCGGCTTCGTCGCGCGCAACACCGAGCCGCTGTTCGAGCCGTTCGAGCGCGAACGCAAGGAATCGTCGATCAGCGGCGTGGGGCTCGGGCTCGCGCTGTGCCGCAGCATCGTCAACGCGCACGGCGGCTCGATCCGCGCGGTGCCGCTCGATCCGCACGGCGCGCGGTTCGAGATTCGCCTGCCACTGGGCGCGCCGCCCGATATCGAACACGAGAGCCGGACATGATCAGATCGCGCGTACTTATCGTCGAGGACGAAGCGGACATCCGCCGTTTCGTGCGGATGGCGCTGGAACAGGAGGGGCTCGACACCTGCGAGGCGTCGACGGCCCGCGAGGCCCGGATGTATGCGTCGAGCAGCAAGCCCGATCTCGTGATCGTCGATCTCGGGCTGCCGGACGATGATGGCAAGACCTTCATCCGCGAGCTGCGCGAGTGGTCGACGGTGCCGGTGATCGTGCTGTCGGCGCGCCAGCAGGAAGTGGAGAAGGTCGCGGCGCTCGATGCGGGCGCGGACGATTACCTGCCGAAGCCGTTCGGCGTGCCCGAATTGCTGGCGAGGGCACGCGCTCAGTTGCGGCGCGCGGCATTCGTGTCGGCCGACGGGCAATCGTCGTCGATCGTGCGGTTCGGCGACGTGACGGTCGATCTCGGCAAGCACGAAGTCGCGCGTGGCGGTGAGCCCGTCCACCTGACGCGCCTCGAATTCCGGCTGCTCGCCGCGCTGATTCGCGCGCGGGGCGGCGTGATCGCCGCGCGGCAATTGCTGGCGGAGGTCTGGGGTATCCACGACGCGGATCGCGCGCACTACGTGCGCGTGTACATGACGAACCTGCGGCAGAAGCTCGAACCGGTGCCGGCGCGCCCGCGGCACTTGCTGACGGAGCTGCAGTTCGGCTACCGGCTGGTCGGTCTGGAAACGGTCGGGATGGCGGACGGGCCGCGCGGTGCGGTGTAGTCAGGTCTAGACAAGTGAAAGCCGGCTCACGGCGGCGCGCGTACGTCTGGAGAAAGCTGTTGTTTAGCTTTTCGTAATTCGTAATTAATTGAAATTAAAGGAAAAATGCCGTTGTCGAAACAATCCGCCGACAACTAGTGATAAACACGGATTGCTGGCACACCTTCTGAAAAGGCAAAGTTGTATGTACAACTTGGGGCGTCGCCGGAAGGGCGACCCCGGGTTGGAAGGGTTCACGGCGGCGCCGCCCGACGGGACCCCTGCCCAGTTCGCCTCTGACAGGAACGCCATGAAGAAACTCGCGCTCAGTATTGCCCTTGCCTGCATCGCGGTCGGTGCCCACGCCAAGGATTGGTCGACGATCCGGTTCGGCGTCGACGCCAGCTATCCGCCGTTCGAATCGAAGGACGCAAGCGGCAAGGTCGTCGGCTTCGACGTCGATCTCGGCAACGAGATCTGCGCCCGCCTGAAGGCGAAATGCGTGTGGATCGAGAACGACTTCGACGGGATGATTCCCGCGCTGAAGGCGAAGAAGTTCGACGGCGTGTTGTCGTCGATGTCGATGACGCCGGCGCGTGCCGAGCAGATCGCGTTCTCCGACAAGCTGTTCAACACGCCGACGCGTCTCGTCGCGAAGAAGGGCGCGAACCTGCAGCCGACGGCTGAATCGCTGAAGGGCAAGTCGGTCGGCGTCGAGCAGGGCACCATCCAGGAAACCTACGCGAAGGCGTACTGGGCGCCGAAGGGCGTGCAGGTCGTGCCTTACCAGAACCAGGACGGCGTGTACCAGGACCTGATGTCGGGCCGCCTCGACGCGGCGCTGCAGGACGCGGTGCAGGCCGACATCGGCTTCATGAAGACGCCGCGCGGCGCGAATTTCGAATTCGCCGGCAAGGACATCGACGATCCGAAGACGCTCGGCAATGGCGCCGGCATCGGGCTGCGCAAGGACGACGCCGACCTGAAGGCGAAGATCGACCACGCGATCGCCGACATCATCAAGGACGGCACGTACAAGAAGATCGAGAAGAAGTACTTCGCGTTCGACGTCTACGGCGGCTGACCCTGCATGCGGCGCGCATCGGCTGTGGCGCGCGCCGCGTTCGTTATGGGTGCAACCCGCTTCGCGTGATGCGTCCGACTTGATGAGCAGGTTGCATCAGGTAGTGCGCAGATATCGTTTGATGCGCGGCTAATGGCTATTGACAATCCAGCCACCTCGTTCTGGATCCCTCATATGATCTTCCAAGGATTTGGCCCGCTGCTGTGGGCCGGCACGGTCGAGACCGTGAAGCTCGCGGTGCTGTCGCTCGCCGCGTCGCTCGTGCTGGGCCTCATCGGCGCGAGCGCGAAACTGTCGACGAACCGCATGCTCAAGTCGGTCGGCACCTTCTACACGACGCTGATCCGCGCGGTGCCGGACCTCGTGCTGATGCTGCTGCTGTTCTACGGGATCCAGATCCTGCTGAACAACTTCACCGACATGCTCGGCTGGGACCAGATCGACATCGATCCGTTCGTGGCGGGCGTCATCACGCTCGGCTTCATCTACGGCGCGTATTTCACAGAGACGTTCCGCGGCGCGTTCCTCGCGGTGCCGCGCGGCCAGCTCGAAGCCGGCTTCGCGTACGGGATGAGCGGCTGGCGCGTGTTCCGCCGCATCCTGTTCCCGCAGATGATGCGCTTCGCGCTGCCCGGCATCGGCAACAACTGGCAGGTGCTCGTGAAGGCCACCGCGCTCGTGTCGATCATCGGCCTTGCCGATGTCGTGAAAGCGTCGCAGGACGCGGGCAAGAGCACGCTCGATTTCTTCTTCTTCACGCTGGCTGCAGGCGCGATCTACCTCGCGATCACGACGGTGTCCAACGTCGTGCTGCATCACCTCGAGAAGCGTTATTCCGTGGGCGTCCGGAGGCTCGCACTGTGATCGAACTCGTCAGCCAGTACTGGCAAAGCTATCTCTACACCGACGGCTACCGCTTCAGCGGCCTCGCGATCACGCTGTGGCTGCTGGTCGTGTCGATCGCGCTGGGCTTCGCGCTCGCCGTGCCGCTTGCGATCGCGCGCGCATCGTCGAACCGCTGGATCTCCGGCCCGGTGTGGCTCTATACGTACGTGTTCCGCGGCACGCCGCTCTACGTGCAGCTGCTGATGTGCTACACGGGCATCTACAGCCTGCAGGTCGTGCACAACCACGTGCTGCTCGACACGTTCTTCCGCAACGCGATGAACTGCACGCTGCTCGCGTTCGTGCTGAACGAATGCGCGTATGCGACGGAGATCTTCGCGGGCGCGATCAAGGCGACGTCGGCCGGCGAGATCGAAGCCGGCATGGCCTACGGGATGTCGCGCTTCAAGCTCTATACGCGGATCATCCTGCCTTCCGCGCTGCGCCGCTCGCTGCCGAGCTACAGCAACGAAGTGATCCTGATGCTGCACGCGACGACGCTCGCGTTCACGGCAACCGTGCCCGACATCCTGAAGGTCACGCGCGACGTCAATTCGGCGACGTACATGTCGTTCGAGGCCTACGGCATCGCAGCCGTGCTGTACGCCGTCGTCGTGTTCACGCTCATCTGGGCGTTCCGCAAGCTCGAGACGCGCTGGCTCGCGTACCTCTCGCCGCGCGGCCATTAACGCATTCGCAAGATTCGCAAGGAAGGACCCAGCATGTACAAGCTTACCGTTGACAACCTGCACAAGAAGTTCGGCGACAACGAGGTGTTGAAGGGCGTGTCGATGAAGGCGAAGGCCGGCGACGTGATCAGCATCATCGGCTCGAGCGGCTCGGGAAAGAGCACGTTCCTGCGCTGCATCAACTTCCTCGAGCAGCCGTGCTCGGGGCAGATCACGATCGGCAGCGAGCCGATCCAGACCACCCGCGACCGCAACGGTTCGCTGCGCGTGGCCGACCAGAAGCAGCTGCAGCGGATGCGCACCAAGCTGTCGATGGTGTTCCAGCACTTCAACCTGTGGGCACACATGACGGTGCTCGAGAACGTGATCGAAGCGCCGATGGCCGTGCTCGGCGTCAGCAAGGACGAAGCGATCGCGCGGGCGCGCAAGTACCTGGAGAAGGTCGGCCTCGCGCCGCGCGTCGAGGGCATGTATCCGTCGCACCTGTCGGGCGGCCAGCAGCAGCGCGTGGCGATTGCACGTGCGCTCGCGATGGAGCCGGAAGTGATGCTGTTCGACGAGCCGACGTCGGCGCTCGATCCGGAGCTGGTGGGCGAAGTGCTGAAGGTGATGCAGAAGCTCGCCGAGGAAGGGCGTACGATGGTTGTCGTCACGCACGAGATGGGCTTCGCACGCAACGTGTCGAATCACGTGATCTTCCTGCACCAGGGGAAGATCGAGGAGGAAGGGAATCCGCAGGAGATTCTCGTGAATCCGAAGAGCGAACGGCTCGGGCAGTTCCTGTCGGGGCGGTTGAAGTAAGCCGGCAGGCGGCGTCGCGGGCTGCCCGGGACGCCGCACACTGGAACGCTAAATGCTTGTCACGCGTGATCCTTTCGATGAAGGAGCACCGCGATGAGCACACCGACCACCACCGCCTTTTCCCATGTGAAGCCGCAGGACACCGCCTATCACGGCGAAGGCCTGCGCGACTTCTTCCTGTACCGCGATCTCGGTATCGCGGCCGCGACGAACGGCAAGGTCGTCGCGCAACTCGTCCGGGCGAATCATGCACCGGAGGCGGGCACCGGCTGGCACCGTCACGAGGCCGAGTTCCATATCGTGATCATGCTGAAGGGCTGGGCGCGCTTCATGTACGGCGAACGCGAGACGCTGGTGAGCGCCGGCGACTGCGTGCATCAGGCGCCGGGAATCGTCCATTACCTGTTCGACTACTCGCCGGACATGGAGTATCTGGAGATCGTCGGGCCCGCCGATTTCAAGTCGATCGATGTCGAGGGGCCGTGCGCGGTGCCGCCGCCGACGCCGTGGGGAGAGGCGGGGGCGTAGCTGCCGCGCATGATGCGCACGCGTGTGACAAACCGCCTTCGGGCGGTTTTTTCGTTATGGCGCTCCGAGCGCACCCGCGGCCCGCTTTCCTCTTCGTTACATTCTTTCGAATCCTAAGGGTTGCGAATCTGAAGATCCGGAAAGAAAAGAAAGACATTCGTCAGCTTCGGCGCGTTGACGGCACTGCGATGTCAAAGATCGTCAATTGCGGGTGGATGCGGTGCACGGCCTGTCGACGACCGGCGTTAAGGAGGTACCAGCCGGATCACCGGTTGATTTACCCGGGAGAGTTTCATGAAGCGCATCGCGAAGATCCTGACGGCCACCGCAGTGGCATGTGCCGTTCTTGCTCCGGCACTGGCCGAAGCGCATTCGCACCGTGTGTGCCATTTCGATCACCACCACCATCGCGTGTGCCGCTGGGTGCGGTAACGCGACTTTCCCGGGGATACCCGGAACGCATTCGTTGTTCAGGCAAATCAGGAGAGGATCATGAAAAAGACGATGTTGATCGCCGCGCTGGTCGCCGGCATGGGTATGTCGATCGGTGCGTTCGCGCAGGTGCCGGCCAGCGCGCCGGCCGGCACGACCGGTCTGTGCAAGGACGGCTCGTTCTACTCGGGCGCGTCGAAGAAAGGTGCATGCGCGGGCCACAAGGGTGTGAAGACCTGGTACGGCGCATCGTCGGCGGCAGCCGCGAGCGCACCGGCCGCAGCGCCGGCAACGGCAGCCTCCGCTGCGCCTGCATCCGGCACCGCGCCGGCGAAGAGCGCGGCTGCAACGACCGCGGCGGCAGCGCCGGGCGGCGGCGCGGGCAAGGTATGGGCCAACGACAGCACGAAGGTCTATCACTGCTCGACCGACAAGTACTACGGCAAGACGAAGCACGGCAGCTACATGTCGGAAGCGGATGCGAAGACGAAGGGCTACCACGCGTCGCACGGCAAGGCCTGCTCGTAACGCAGGCTGACGCGCGAGGCCGCTTCCTCGCGCGTCGTCCGCTCGCTGCAGCACCTCGCGCCCCGCCATCCCCGGCGGGGCGTTTCATTTTCAGCGCCGTATGGCTTCAGTGGGCGTGATTCGATTGCGTGTCGGTCGCCGCATCGTGCTCCGCTGCGCGGGCATCGAGCAGCGCGCGCAGCGTCACGTAGTGCGTGCCGTTCGTGTCGCCTTCCGCACCCGCGGTGCGATCGTACGGCTCGTTGTCATGGATCGTCGCGCGTACGATCGGATAGATCTGCGTTTCCCATCGGCTGCCGTTGAACACACCGTAGTGGCCCGCCCCCGTCTGCACGTGGTGCGTCTTCAGATACGGCGGTAACCCCGAACACAGTTCCTGCGCGGCCACCGTCTGGCCCACTGCGCAGATATCGTCTTTCTCGCCTTCGATCGTCAACAGCGCGGTGCGATGAATCGCCGCCGGTTCGACGAGCCGATCCCCGACCGTCAGTTCGCCACGCGCGAGTGCATATTGCTGGAACACCTTCTCGACCGTTTCCAGATAGAACTCCGCAGTGAGATCGGCAGTGGCGAAGTATTCGTCGTAGAAGTGCCGCAGCGTGTCGGCCTTCGCCGGATCGCCTTTCGCGCGCTCGTAGTACAGGTCGGCGAACGACGCCGCATGACGATCGGGATTCATCGACATGAACGCGCCGACCTGCACGAAGCCCGGATACACGCAGCGCTGCGCCCCGACGAAGCCCGCCGGCACGACGCTGATCAGGTTGCGCGCGAACCATTCGATCGGCTGGCTCGTCGCGAGCGCGTTGACCTTTGTCGGATTCACGCGGCAATCGATCGGGCCCGCCATCAGCGTCAGGCTCGCGGGCTGCGCCGGATCGCCGCCGGCGGCCATCAGCGCGACCGCCGCGAGCGCGGCGACGGTCGGCTGGCAGATCGCGAGCACGTGGGCATCCGGGCCGATCTGACGGATGAAGTCGATCACGTGCGCGACGTATTCGTCGAAACCGAAGCGCCCGGCCGACAGCGGGATGTCGCGCGGGTTGTGCCAATCGGTGATGTACACGTCGTGGTCGGCCAGCATCGTATGCACGGTGCCGCGCAACAGCGTCGCGAAATGCCCGGACATCGGCGCGACGATCAGCACGCGCGGCTGGCGCGCCACCGGCAGCGCCTTGCGGAAATGCAGCAGCGTGCCGAACGGTGTGGCCGCGGCGGCTTCCTCGACGATCGGCACCGTTTCGCCGTCGACGACGATCGACGCGATGTCGAACGGCGGACGCCGATGCGAGAACGCGCAGCATTCGAGCAGTTCGCACAGCGCGTCGAGCATGCGGCCGGTCGGCGTCGATGTAGCGGGCGGCCACAGCGACATCGTCGCGCGGGCGGCGGCGGCCCATGCGCGCGCCGGGCGCGTGCATTCGGCAGACCATTGATAGAACGGATAGGCAAGCAGATTCATGACCTTCGCTCGTTGTGCCGCGTTGCCTTGAACGAGGCAAGCGATGTGCCAGCCTGCGGCTGGCACGCGCGTTGCACGCGGTTCGGGAGCGCGGCGACGCAGGCGGCACGCGACACACGGCAGCCGCGCGCGATGCGTTGCCCGGCCGGCCTGGCGTGCGGCACGTGCCGCGACAGCGTGCGGTGCTGCGCCAGTTCGGCGAATGTGCCGCACAGGCATGGTGCGGGTGATGCCGCGTGGCGTCCGTTTCGGTGCAGGGGCACGAACGGCTTTGGACAGGGGAGCGACATGGAAGTCACCGGACAGACGACGCTGACCATCAGCAGCCGCAATTACTCGTCGTGGTCGATGCGCGGCTGGCTGCTCGCGAAGCTGAGCGGGCTCGTGTTCGAGACGGTCAGCGTGCCGATCGATGCCGCGTCGCGTGCGGAATTGCTGCTGCTGTCGCCGTCGATTCTCGTGCCGTGCCTGACACACGACGGCAACACGGTGTGGGACACGCTTGCGATCGCCGAATACCTGAACGAAATCCGGCCGCAGGCGCGGCTGCTGCCTGAAGACCGGAAAGCACGCGCGCATTGCCGCTCGATCTGCGGCGAGATGCATTCCGGTTTCAGCGCGTTGCGATCCGCATTGCCGATGAACCTGCGCGCGCATTTCCCCGGCTTCCGGATCTGGTCGCGCGCGCAGCACGACATCCAGCGGATCGTGACGATCTGGCGTGAATGCCTGGCCGCGTACGGCGGCCCCTGGCTGTTCGGCGCGGAGATCGGCATTGCCGACGCGATGTATGCGCCGGTTGTCACGCGCTTCCTGACCTACGACGTGAAACTGGAGCCCGATATCGCCGAGTACTGCATGCAGGTGCTCGCGCATCCGTTCGTGACGGAGTGGATCGATGCGGCGAAGGCGGAGCACGAAGACATCGACGAACTCGACATGGAGTTCTGACGCGCCGGATCACGTGCGGCGCACGCGCTGTGACGCACGACGCATTCAAATGTCGGATGAATGGCGTCTGGCCAAAGCGCGCTTAAATCGGACGAATCGTTGCACGGCGTGAGGCCCCGTGCGGCGGGCCTCGCGCGCTATCGGGGTAAACATCGCGGGCGCGCTGCCGATAACGCAGGTCCAGTGACCGCAAGAGAAACACGTGAAACCGTTCGTCATGCTTGTCTTTGCCGCTGCGCTCGTCATGTCAGCCGGCTGCGCCCAACTTCAATCCGGGCGCCAGGACGCGAATGCGCACAACGACGCCCCCGCCGCGTCGACGTCGCTCGTCGATTTCGTCATACCAGCCGATGCGCTTGGCGCACGCGATCCCCAGTTGACCGCGTTGCTGGCGAAAGTCGGCGCACTCGCATCGAAGCAGTCGCAACCGATGACAATTCGCGTGGCCGCGCTGCCGCAGGATTTCGGCTACCTGAACCAGTCCATCCGGCGCGGCATCGCGACGCCGCGTGTCGCGGCGGTTCGCGTCGAGAACGTCGCGGCCGGCAGTTGCCGGCCGTACAGCGTCCAGGTCGGACCGACCCAGTAACAGGAGATCCCGCGATGCTACGACTATCGATCTGTGCGGCCATGCTCGTGTGCGGCACCGCGTGTGCGGCGCCACCCGGCGACGGTGCGCCGTTTGCCCCTGCCGCATCCAATCAGGTGTTTCCGCCGCTACCGCCGTTCGCGTCGCTGCCGCCGGGGGCGGGCGGTGACGATGAAGTGCAGGCTCCCGCGCCGGCGGGTGGTCGTCACGCGAAGAAGCTGCGCCACGCACCGTCCGTGAAGAAGGCCCCGGAATTTCAGGTGCGTCTCGTCGTGACCGACGAGTCGCGCGCGGCGCTCGCCGCCGAGGACAAGAAGCTCGACGACGCGCTTGCGAAGAGCACACACGAACGGCGCACGACGGGGGCCGGTGCAGCTGCGCTGGCGATGACGCCATGAACCCGCGAAATCGAAGCGGCGGATACGTGACGGCCCGGGCCCGCAATGTCTCGATGCGGCCGGGCTGGATGCCGTGGCTATGGCTCGCGATGTTGCTGACTGCGCTCTTCGTCACGCCGGTGCGTGCGGACGACGCCGTGCCCGGCAGCGAATGCTTCGAGCGCGCAGCCGGCTATCAGGGCGTCAACCCGCAGATCCTGCGTGCGATCGCCTGGTACGAATCGAAGGGCAATCCGGCTGCCGTGCATCGCAACGCGGACGGCAGCATCGACGTCGGCCAGACCCAGATCAACTCGGTGCACTTCGGCGAGTTGCGTCGCTATGGCGTGCCGCCGGGTGCGCTGAAGGACGCCTGCGTGAACATCTACGTCGCGGCGTGGATGCTGAAACGCAAGATGGTCCGCTACGGGAATACCTGGCAGGCGATCGGCGCCTATCACTCGGAAACGCCGCGCTTCCGGGACGAATACGCGCGAAACATCCACGCGGTGCTCGTGTCGTGGGGCGTGCACGAGTGAGCCACCTCGTTGTGAGCGTTGAAGGCCGGAAGTAAGGAACGCGGCGGGCCGGGCCGATCCAGGGAACGTGTTTCGACCTGTCGTTTTCCCTGATGTATCGCGCCTTATCCGCAGCGCAAACGATTTACATCAAATTCTGCTCACGGAACCCCTGAGACGAGGTTAAAGAACCCCAGCGCGCGTGTCGTAAACGGGAGTACGGGGAACGGCGGCGATGATCGCACATGAAGCGCGACGCGCGGCCGTACAAGAAAGCAAGCGCAGCAGGGGAATCGACGTGAATCGTCAGCAATCGTGGACGCGTACAGCGGCGCCCGGGGAAATCATTTACTCCGAGGGCTTTGCGGGTGAGCCCGTCATCTTCTTGATCACCGACGGCAAGGTCGAGCTGTCCACGCGATGCGACGACAAGCGCGTCGTCGTCGCGACACTCGGCCGAGGCGAGTTCTTCGGTGAATCGGCGTTGCTCGCGGCCGAGCCCCGTGCTCATACCGCGAAGGCGCTTTCATTCTGTCAGCTCACGGTCGTGCCGGCCGGCACGCTCGATGAAGAAATCGAGCGTGTGTCGGCGCTGCTGCGTCACATCGTGCGGACGATGATCCGCCGCGTGAAGCGCAAGGACGACCAGCTCGCCACCTACACGCATGCCGACTTCATGCCGGGCGTGCTGTCGTATGCGCATGTGCTGGCGCTGATGGCGGGCGGCGATGCGCGCGATGGCGGCGACGCGTGGACGCGCCGGCCGATGCAGGCTCATGCGGCCGAAACCTCGGTGCCGCTCGCCGAAGTGATCCGCAAATGCCGCGCGATTGCCGGCCACTCGCGGCCGCACGTGCTCGCGATGCTGCGACGCATGGAGAAGCTCAATCTCGTCACGATCGAAGCGGCGCAGGCGGACCATGCGGGCGGGGCAGTCGACTATGCGTCGTCGTCGGATGCACGCCAGGTCGTCACGTTCGACGCCGCGCGCGTGATCGATCGCGCGCAGCAGGTGGCCGATCACGATCTCGACCTGTCGATCAACAGCGAACTCGAACTCATCGAGCTGGCCGATCTTGAAGCGCTGATCGGTGTCGAGAAGACGATGCTGCTCAACAAGCTGTCGAACGGCGAGATTGCCGACGAAGTGTTCGCGTTCCGCAAATCGAAGGTGCTCAGTTACGTCGAGCAGAAGGGTGTCACGTACTTCTCGCGACGCAATGCGCGTCGTGGAGAGGTGCGCTCGCTGGAGGATCTCGTGTCGATCGACCAGCGCACGCTGTTCGACGTCATCAGCGCGTTCGATACCTACGATCTCGCGAAGCTGATCGCGAATCTCGACGATCGCGCGGTGGCCGACAAGCTGTTTTCCGTGATGACCGAGGCGCGGCGCAACGAGGTGTCGTGGGTGATGCGCCGCGAGCTCAAGCTCGATCCGGTCGAAATCGAGGATATCGAGCAACGCGTGCTGGATGCCGTTCGCGCGGCGAAGGCGCCGGCGGCGGGCACTGCACCCGTCGCATCGGCATCGGATGCATGACAAGGGGGCGCACATGGATCTGTTGACCCTGGCCGGTGTGGTGTTGGGTGGTGCGGCGATCGTGTTCGGTTTCGCGCTGGAAGGCGGGCATTTCTCGATGCTGTTCCAGTTCGAGGCGCTCGTGATCGTGCTCGGCGGTACGCTCGGCGCGGTGATGATCCAGAACACGTGGGCGCGCTTCTTCGACGCGGTGAAACAGCTGCGGCTCGCATTCGTGCGGGCGCGCGAAGTCGATCGCAAGAACCTGTCCGACCTGCTCGAATGGGGCGACCGCGCGAAGCTCGACGGGCTGCTCGCGTTCGAATCGATGGACGTGAGCGGCATCCATCCGTTCGCGCGCCGCGGGCTCGAACTGCTGGCGAACGGTGTATCGACCGCCGTGCTCGAGGACGCCTTGCAGCGCGAACTCGATGCCTACGAACGCAGCCGCCTCGCCGCCGCGCGCGTGTGGCAGCAGGCCGGCGGGTATGCGCCGACGTTCGGCATTCTCGGCTCGGTGCTGGGGCTCGTGCAGGTGACGAGCCACATTCTCGAACCCGCGCAGCTCGGGCCGGGCATTGCGGTCGCGTTCATCGCGACGCTGTACGGGCTGGCGTTCGCCAACCTCGTGTTCCTGCCGCTTTACGGCAAGCTGCGCGCGCAGATCGACAGCGAGCTGCGGTTTCGCAAGCTGTATCTCGACGGCTTGCTGGCGATTTCGCGCAAGGAATCGCCGCATACGATCGAGACGCGCCTGACCGGCGACGTGCGCGGGCGCGCTGCCGAATCGCTCGCGTGATGGGCGTGTGTCGTACGACGAACCCGGATTTCCAACCGCATGACTGCTCGAACTGACGGTGCATCCGCTGCCGATCGCGACGACGACGAACTCGAAGGCGCGCAATCCGGCCGCTGGCTGATTTCGTACGCGGATCTCATCACGACGCTGATGGTGCTGTTTCTCGCGTTGTACGTGCTCCAGCTCGCGAAATACAACGCGCTCGACGCGCGGTACCAGACGCTTGCGCGGCATGCTGCAGGCGCGGCGAGCGCATCTGCTGCCGCCACCGTGACGCCTGAGCACTCGCCGCCATGGCTCGCATTGCTCGATTCGTTGAAGTCGAACGGCCGGATCTCGCTCGTGAAAGCGCCGCATGGCGTCGAGATCGGCATCGACGCGAAGATCCTGTTCAACGTCGGCGATGCGCGCCTGCTGCCCGATTCGTCGCCCGTGCTGAACCAGATCGCGCAGGCACTGAGCGATCACGCGACCGGCGACATTCTCGTCGAAGGGCATACCGATAGCGTGCCGATCGCGAACGCGAAATACGAATCGAACTGGGAGCTGTCGTCGGCGCGCGCGGGGAGCGTCGTGCGCTACCTGACCGAGCGCGGTGTCGCGTCGCACCGGCTCGCGGCCATCGGGCGGGCCGATACGCAGCCGCTCGTCGCGGGTGACGATGCCGCCGCGCGGGCGCGGAATCGGCGTGTCACGATCTTCGTTGCATACTGATTCGCGCTGAATTTTCGTTGTTCGTGCATCTATAAGCGGCCGCATATGTCCGCCTGACAACGACATAACGAATCTCGCATGATGAGCATGTGAAATCAGCGATGCGCTTCTGCGCGTGCATGCCGATAACCCAATCTGGCTCAGACCGAGCGGTTATCGAGGGTTCCCCATGCATTTCTGGCGCAAGCTTTCCATACAGAACAAGCTGATTCTCAGCATGACGAGTTGCCTGCTCGTGTTCGTCGCGATCTCGAGCGGACTCAGCATCCGTCTGATCGGCAACGCGGTGCGCGATCGCGTCGTCCGCGAAGAGTTGCCGACGGCTGTGAACGGCATCCGCGCCGACGTGCAGCGGCAGATGGCCGGGCCGATCGCCGCGTCGCGGATTCTCGCGCGCGATGCGTTCCTGCTGCAATGGGAAGCCGAGGGCGAACCCGACGCCGGCACGCGCAACTGGATCCAGCTCGCGAAGAACGTGAAGGACGAGCAGAAGGCCGCGTCGGTGCAGTGGGTGTCCGTGAAGAGCGGCAACTACTACAACGAATCCGGCCTGCAGCGGAAGGTGACTGACAAGGATCAGTGGCTGACTGGCTTCCTGTCGTCCGGCAAGGCGTTCGACGTGAACATGGACCGAGAGGTGACGGTCGGCGGCTACATGATGTTCATCAACAGCCGCGTTGAACTCGATGGCGTGCCGATTGGTGCGGCGTGCATGAGTTTGTCCGTCGATGCGCTCGCGAAGGGTATTGCTGCGTACCGGATCGGCGAGAGCGGGTTCGCGTATCTCGTGCGTCCCGACGGCGCGATCATGATGCATCGCGATACGGCGCTGATTGATGGCAAGCATTTCATGAAGGATCAGCAGGGGCTGCCGGGGGATGCGTCGTCGACGCTGTTGGCTGGCCAGCCGTATGCGTACCTGAGCTACAACGGTGATGGCGGTGCGCGTTTTATCGCGACGTCGTTCATTCCGGAGTTGAATGCGTATGTGGTCGTCGAGGTGCCGCAGGCGGAACTGCTCGGGCCGGTGACGCGTGCGATTCGCAGCGCGGCGCTGGTTGCGGCGGTGGTGGGGCTTGGTGTTGCACTGCTCGTGATCTGGCTGGTGGGGCGCGCGATTGCTGCGCCGATCCGTCGCGCGGCGACGCTGCTGTCGGAAATCGCCAGTGGCCAGGGTGACCTGACGCGCCGGATGACGGTCGAGAGCCAGGACGAGATCGGGCAGTTGTCGGATGCGTTCAACCGGTTCGTGTCGTCACTGTCGACGCTGGTGCACAGCATTCGCGCGGCTTCCTCGTCGATTGCGACCGGGTCGGCGCAGATTGCGACGGGGAATGCAGACCTCAGCGAACGCACCGAAGGGCAGTCAAGCAACCTGGAGCGCACGGCTTCGTCGATGGAAGAGATCACAGCCGTGGTGCGGAACAACACCGAAACGGCGACGACGGCCGCGAAGATGATCAACGGCGCTTCCGATACGGCGGCGCGCGGCGGGCAGGTGGTGGGTGAGGTCGTGACCACGATGCAGGAGATCAGCGACGCGTCGCAGCGGATCTCCGAGATCATCGTGATGATCGACAGCATTTCGTTTCAAACGAATATTCTGGCGCTGAATGCCGCTGTGGAAGCGGCGCGGGCCGGCGAGCAGGGGCGCGGGTTTGCGGTGGTGGCTTCGGAAGTGCGGAATCTTGCGCAACGCAGCGCGCAGGCAGCGAAGGAGATCAAGGCGCTGATCGAACATAGCGCGGGCACGGTGAGTACCGGGTCGCGGCTGGTGAGTGAGGCCGGGAAGGTGATGCGCGATGTCGTGTCACAGGTTCAAGGCGTGAGCGCGATGATGAGCGAGATTGCTGAGGCCAGCCTGGAGCAGAGTGCAGGCATCGATCAGATCGGGGACGCGGTGCAGTCGCTCGATCAGATGACGCAACAGAATGCGGCGCTGGTGGAAGAAAGCGCGGCGGCCGCGGCGAGCTTGAAGCAGCAGGCGGCGGAATTGACCCGGCTGGTGTCGGCTTTCAAGGTGGATGAGTAAAGTCTGATTCGCGATTTAGAATAAGGTGCTTCTGAGGGACGGCTGCCGTGGGTTCACGGCAGCCGTTTTTGCATGTCGGTGCGGGATTTGGTAACGCTTATAAAAATGAAACGCATTTCCAGGTGGAAGATCGGGGTGGGGGCAGCGGTGCTCGTCGCGGTGGCGGCTGCGGTGGGGGCGAAGGTGATTGTGTCGCCTACTGATTCTTATCTTGCGTATCGGAAGAAAGCCGTCGACGCGATTACAGCGGCGCGGATGGAAGATCAGGCGGATCTGGACAAGAAATACACGGCCGAGGTGAATGCGCGGCTGGTTAAGCTTGTTGGAGCGGTTAAGGCGAAAGGGTTTTCCGGGAAAGCGGGGAGTAACGTGCAAAACGTTGTGCCCGATGACGGGATGACGCCCGGGCCGGATGGGTTGTTCTTGAAGTCGGATGACTGGAATGTGAACCTTCTGGTTACTACAGTTCCGCTTGAAGGCTTGGGCCAAGAGGGCAGATGCGGGGATCAAGTCCTCGGGTGATGTTGCCGTTATCTTCGATAACGAGACTTTTTATACGGATGTGTTCGCCGATGACGCCGCGGCGTTTCGGTTTGCCGAGTTGCTGGTGAGGCGGAAGCCGGCTGATGCGGTGGTGAAGGCATTGCTGCTCGGGGAAAGCCAGGATGGGGTGCCGGAGGGGCCGAATACGTTGGCGGTCTCTGTCAAGCAAGGGGAGAGGGTTTATGTCCTCTTGCGGGAGGCGACGGTGCCGATGACTGCGACCTGTGCAGCGGGGCGGTAGTTGAGGAGCAGCGGCACAATTCCTTCACGAAGCATGTTCCTATGCTTAAGAGTTACCCTAGGATCACGGTGAGTGTTAGGTCTATGCTCGAGGCAGTCGCTAAATGACTCGGTTGCACTTGATATAACATCTGATTGTTATACGCAAGATGCACAAAACTGAGATGCAGGCGTCAGTTTTGAAATAAAAAATGTGTCGAGTAACAGAAAATTTTATATTCGGGGGATAGAATGGCCGAGTCAGGTGGACCGACAACGCAGTCGGGGATTTATTATCAAAACACGATTTCTGCTCTCTATTTAGGAGCGCTGCTGGATCTTCGCGTGTCTCCTAATGAGAGGGCTCGAATAGTTTCTGTGCGAATCGAAGCTCCTGAAGAAATCGATGACACGATTGTCGAGTATTCGGATGGATCGATGCTCTATATACAGGCTAAGGAGCAATTTTCGTTGCAAGGTGAGGTTTGGGATAAATTTTGGGCTGCGGCAAGAGAGCAAAACACAAAGTGTAGTAACAATCGTGATCGGTTTCGCCTTGTGCTTGGTACCATGGGCGCCTCGATGGAGAATCTGCGAGAAACGCTTGAGCGCGTGCAAGGAAAAGAAAATATTCGAGAGTGGCTAAATTCATTAAATAAACAGCAGAAGGCCATTGCTGAATCGATCTTGTCAACACTTGCCTTGCCGGAACAAGAGGCGTACGTCGTAGTAAAACGAACGCGTGCCGAGTTTGTCACGCTAGATGTCGCGGAAACGACTCGGGTTAGAGATTGGATGCCTCTCGCATCGGAACCGAAATTGGCCTTGCTGAGTCATTTAAGAGACTGTTGCGGTGGTGCTGGTCGAATTCGTTATACATTTCGCTCTGTAGAATTGTCGGAGTTATTGCTCGAAAAATTCAATGTCCGCGTTTTCGGATCTCATGGAGATGGGCTTGAGCAGTATCGCGAAGCGATTGCTATTCAGGTCGGTAATATCGGAGTTCCTGGTACTTCTTTATCGATACGCGAAGATGATGTGCTGATATGGCCGACTGCTATATCAATTGACAACACCATGAAGACGGATTTTGAGGATGAAGATCCGTGGCTTGTTCGTCGATATGATGGAGATAAAATCGATTTGAAGATTTTCCCATCACCGGAAATGCGCGCTGTGATTCTTGAAAGTGGGGCTGGATACGGAAAATCAACTATTCTCAGAGCGACCGTCCGTCGACTGGCAATTAAAACGACATATATTCCGGCATTGATTCATGCGGAATTTCTTCCCGATCATCCGACTATACAGGAATATTTGAATGCAGAGTATAACGCACTTTATCAAACTAATATTGATTGGACTGCCCTTTGTGAACAAGGGCGTGCCGTGATAGTCATTGATGGAGTCGATGAGCTTAGTGATGGTGCTCGAGCTGCACTTGTTAATATGATAGAGCGTGCTGCGGCTCGATTTCCGAATACGTCATTTTTGATTGGCGCTCGCGATGCGTCGGTTACTACATTTCCCCCGCATTTCAAATTGATCCGTGTGCAAAGGCTCGACGATGAGCAGATGATGGGAATGTTAAAGGCATATTTTAGAGCCCGCGGCGAATTTAATGTTGCTGAGATTGTGCGGCATGTACGGGCCTATCAAGAGTTGGAGTTGCTTTGTCGCATTCCGCTGTTTCTTGCTATCTTTTCTGCGACACTGAAAAAAAATGAAAAAATCCCGACTAGTAGGGTTGAGATGCTTGAGCTTTATTTAAGAAATGCATTTTCTCCGGAGAAAAATAAAAATGTCAAAAAAACGGATGTTGGGAAGACGCAGCTTCGGCGAGGTGCGGAGGCGGTTGCCTCTATTTCTTTGAAGAGGAATGAGGCTGCCATTCCAGAAACCAAGGTGCGTGCTGAGCTGAGTAGAATACTTGGGGACGCGATCGGTGATGATTGCGTAGATACTTTACTTCAATATGGATTGATTGAGCGTCGTGGTTCGCGTCTGGCCTTCTGTATTCCAACGGTTCAAGAGTACCTCGCTGGATGTGTCTTGGCGGAAGCCGTTACTTTAGAAGCGGCTGGCTTGTTGGAGAATGTCTATAGACGCCCTTGGGCCCAGGCAATTCAATATGCGGTTGAGAAAATAGATGATGCTGGTGGTATTCTTCGGCAACTGATTGAATCTGAGGATGATCTTTTTTATACATCGTTGCGACTTGTGGCAAGATGTATTGTCAATGGTGCAAAGGTCGACGCAGCTCTTAGAGAGTCAGTTGCATCGAGATTGGCTAAGGCGTGGGTTAGAGGTGGGTATATTGTTGAGCGACAAATTGGAAATTTAATTGCCGATGGTTTTTCTCGGCCACTTCATCCTGAGATTAGGCGTGTATTGATTGAGAGTGGTGAAAATTATTTTGAGCGATCTATTATTATCGATAGGGCGTCAGATAAAATTCTCACGTTGGAATGCCTTGAGGCGCTACTCAATAGAGAGGATATTCGAGAGCTGTGGGGCGAAGGTTGGTGTCGTGCAATAAAGCCAGTCTTAGGCGATGCGGTTGCGCTTTTGGTTGGCCGGGCTCGACGTGAAACTCGCGGATCTTTAGCTCTCGGAGTGATTTCGGAGATCTTTTACAAATTACGAGACGAGTCGTCGGTTGATTGGAAGATTATCTCAGATGATGAAACCCTTCCTCCGATTATACGAGCGGCTGCGATGTTTGGCCCCCCAGCAGGTGCTAGGGAGCCGGGCCCCGAATTGATTGATGCTGCGTTGGCAGAGACAGAGAGCGAGCATCTTTGGCCGAGCTTCCCTGCTGCTTACCTATCAACTACTTGGTGGAAGGTGCATCTCCGCGCGCGCTATCGTGTGGAGGCAACCAATGCCGGTGGATATCCGCTTGCACACCTTAACTCTGATGGTGACATATCCCGTGAACTTGTGGAGTTTTTATCAGAGATTGCGGATGATCCGCTTACTAACTCAAGATATAGGGCTGGCCTTGTTGTTTTGTTGGGGGCTTTCGGTATCGAGAAATTTTCCGATGCGGCTATTGATTGTCTCGCGGTAGCGGATATATCTGATATTCTGGGCTGGGTTCATGAGGTGCCGTATTTTTCCGAAGACAGAAAATGCCGCGGGATTGAGGTGATTTTTGAGCGAAATTTGCCAAATTTAGAGAAATTTAGAATTATAAAATCATTGAGTTTTCACATAAATTTGAAGCCATCTGGGAAGCGTGGGAGGCTCTGGGGAGGTGGTCCATTTTTGACGAAGAAAGATCCTGATGAATCGATGAAGCTGCTTGTTTGCCAGGCAGAGAATTTAATGAAGGAAAAGGATATTGATGGCCCTGAGGTAAGAGAGCTTCGATTAATATGTGCAGTGCATGGTTCAAGTGACGCGGCACATCAACTTGCGTTAGAGGTTGGGAGTTATCTTGATGGGCGAGATGTAATTGACCATGATGATTGGTCGTGGTTGGCCGGAGCTATCGATGTTCTTTGGCAAAAAGGTTTTGTGGTTGATGTTGATAGGCTTTGGCAAATATTGGAAAAAGGGCAAGATTTGCCAATGCATAGTATTGTAAGTATGATTGTTGGGAAGAGCGGGGCGGGTTGTTATGCGAATTTAATTGATTTTGTTAACAGGTATCCTAAATCGACTGCTATGCATGCGGTGTATTTTTATTTTGAAAGAAACGCGGAGCGAGAAGGTCTTAAGGTGCAAGTTCTGAATGGAAAATTTCATGTTGCAAAGATCTGAGTGATGTCGAGTGTTTTATAATTAATTTAATGTGTGGTAAATTGGATGGATTGTCGATTTGAATTTGATGGTGATTTTATAAGGTTTTGGTTTGCGAGGGAGTGAAATACACTGATCACAGTGGAAAATTCGAACGAGATTGGTGGCAATGCGCTTCAACGATCGATTTTTGCATGCAAAGGCGGTCTTGTTGTTCGCGGTACCCCAGCGTTTCGCCGAGCGTACTCAAAGAGGTCGGACTCTTGGCTACGGTATTCTGATTGCGCGGAACGGACATCGGACGACATGCAGTTGTCGCGGATGTCGAGTGTGGTGGGGCGCTTTGTGCACGAAGCTTCGGCCGTCGCTTGAGCCTTGCCGAACCTTTGTGTGTGAGGCATAAACTGATGGCCAAGGAGCCACTTTATGCCACGCGAACGCAAGGAAGCGCAGGAGGGCCAGCCGTACATGCCATGGATGCGCGCCATCGACTTGCATTTCGAGATGTTCGGATTCAAGCCGGGTGATCGCGTCTATCTTGAGTTCAACTTTGATTTCCGAAAGGTCATCATCACGCCCGACTACAGCGCGCTGAACTGGCGAGAGCAGCCTTACGGTGCGGCGGCCCAGGAAGAGGAGCAGGCATAAGCAGCAAGGGCCGCTTCGCGCGGCCCTTGCTGCTGGATTTCTGTTTCCGCGTGAACATAACTGAGAGCGGGCGCTATTGCGGGCGCCGTGTCCGTGTTGATGTTCACCGTTAACGATTGTCACGACCGCTGTATGCGGAGGGACTCGCGCAACCGCGAACGCTAACCCGCGCGCGCTTTCACGATCTTCCCTCGCTGCAGTACATATTCGACGCGTTCACCTTGACCGGCCACCACCCCGATATCCTCAAGCGGATTCCCGTCCAGCACGACCAGATCCGCGATCGCTCCCGCCGCGACCACCCCGAGCTGCCCCTGCATGTTGACGATCTCCGCCGCCACGGTCGTCGCCGACCTGAGCGCTTCCAGATTCCCCAGCACCTCCGCCCGAATCCGAAACTCCCCGCTTTGAAATGCATGCATTTCCCCGAGCAGATCCGACCCGAACCCCATCTTCACGCCGGCGTTCGCATAGATTTCCAGCGATTCGCGTCCCTTCTGCTGAACGGAAGCCACCTTTGCCACCGATTCGGGCGGCATCCCGAACTCCGCGCCGTGTTTGGCAAGCGCGTCATAAGTGACAAGCGTGGGCACCACAAACGCCCCATGCTCGTGCATCAGTTTCGCCGCCGCCTCATCCACAAGATTCCCATGTTCGATCGTCCTCACCCCACAGCGCACCGCCCGAGCAATCGCCCGCCCCGTGTATGCATGCGCCATCACATAAGTATTCGCGGCCTCGGCTTCATCCACGATTGCCCGAATCTCGTCCTCGGAGTACTGCGTGTTCGCAATCGGGTCGGTCGGCGAAGCCACGCCACCTGACGCCATGATCTTGATCTGCGTCGCGCCTTTCTGAATTTCTTCACGTACCGCAAGCCGCACACCTTCGACCCCGTCCACCACACGCGCAATCGCACCCGTCCTGAAACAGCACGAGCAAGGCTCCAGCAAGTCCCCGCGAGGCCGAAAGTCCCCATGCCCGCCGGTCTGCGACAACGCCTTTCCCGACGGAAAAATCCGCGGCCCCGACACTAGCCCGGTCTCGACCGCCTGCATCAAGCTCCAGTCCGCGCCCCCTGCATCGCGCACGCTGGTGAACCCGCGCGACAACATCGCATCGAGAATCGGCAACGACCGAATCGCCGCAAGAATATTCGGCTGCGTCGCATTCGCGCCGAGATTCGCATTCGAAGCCAGCACATGCACATGGCAATCGATGAACCCCGGCATCACGGTCTTGCCGCGCACGTCGATCAGTTGCGCATTCGGAAAATCCACCGGCCGATCGGTGACTTCGACAATCCGGTCGCCGTCGATCACGACATGATGATGGTCGAGCAGCACGCCCCGTTCGAGATCGAGTACGTTGCCGCCTTGCAGCACGGTAATGGTCATGGAGAAGGTCCTTATCGAGTCGTTGACGTGTTGCGCCGTGCGTCCTTCACGAAGCGCGTTCCGATGAAGCTGACGGCCGCCGCGAGGGTCACGTAGAAGGCAGGCGCCATGTTGCTGCCGGTGCGGGCGATGAGCCACGTGATCAGGAACGGCGCGAAGCCGCCGAAGATCGTGACCGCGAAGTTGTAGGCGACGGACAGCCCGGTCGACAGCACCTTGGTCGGGAACAGTTCTGCGAACGCCGCGAGGATCGGCCCCGTGTAGGTCGCGATCAGCACGCCGAACACGGCCTGGAACACGATCAGCGACGTGAACCCGGGCGCATGGTTGATCCACGCGAACATCGGCCACGCGAGCACGAAGATGGCAAGCGCCGATCCGGACAGGAACACGCGCCGTCCCCACACGTCGGCGAGCCGGCCGACGATCGGCGAGCAGCACATGATCATCAGCCCGCCGACCATGCCGGCCGCGAAACCGGTCGATTGCGGCAGATGCAGCGTGCGCACGGAATAAGTCGGCATGTAGAAGAGCAGCACGTAGGTGCAGACGGTCCACAGAATGACCATCGCAAAGCTTGCGAACGTCTCGCGCGGGTAGGTGGACAACACTTCCTTCAGCGGCGAGCTCTCTTTCGCCTGCGCTTCGACGGCACTGAATGCTGGCGTCTCGTCGATATGGCTGCGGATGTAGTAGCCGACGGGCCCGACGATGATCCCGAGCAGGAACGGCAGCCGCCAGCCCCAGCTATGCAGCGCCTGCACGTCGAGCGACGTCGTGACGAAGGTGCCGGTCGCGGCGCCGAGCAGCACCGCGAAGCCGATGCTCGACTGGATCCAGCTCGAGTAGTACGCGCGCTTTTCCGGCGGCGCGTATTCGGTGAGGAACGCGGTGGCGCCGCCCATCTCGCCGCCGGCCGAGAAGCCTTGCAGCAGCCGCGCGACGACGATCAGCAGCGGCGCGGCGATACCGGCCTGTTCGTAGGTCGGCGCGAGCCCGATGAGCGCGGTGCCGGCTGCCATCATGAGGATGGTGAGCGACAGCGCGGCCTTGCGCCCGACCTTGTCGGCGTAGATGCCGAGCACGATGCCGCCGACGGGCCGCATGAAGAAGCCGACGCCGAACGTCGCGACGGTCAGCAGCACGGACGTCAGTTCGTTGCCGGTCGGAAAGAACAGTTTCGCGATGATGACCGCGAAGAAGCTGTAGACGGTGAAATCGAACCATTCGAGACCGTTGCCGATCACGGTCGCGACGATGGCGCGGCGGCGCTGCTGCACTGCGGCATCGACGGCTGGTGCGGCGCGCGGGGAAAGCGTTCCTTGCATGGTCTCTTCCTCTATCGGAATCAGAAGACGGGACGGCTGCCCCGCGTGAATCCATGCTAAGGACAGCCGGATTTTTTTCTGAAACGAAAGATTCGCATGCATGCATGCGCTACACGCATGCATCGCGATCAGGACGCGGTCTGCTTCTCCGCCTGTTCGAACAGCCAGCGTGTGAACAGGCGTGCTGCCTGGTTCTGCGCGCGGTCGTTCGGCGAGATCACGTAGTAGCCGCCGCCGTGGCTCGCGGATGCTTCCGTCACGCGCACGAGCAGGCCGGCCTCGATGCATGCGTCGATCATGTAGCGCCAGCCGAGCGACACACCCTGGCCGAGAATGGTCATCTGTACGATCTGCGGATACGAATTGATCGTGATGTCCTGCGGCAGCGCCTTCTGTCGATCGATGTCATGCATGCTGAACCATTCGGGCCACGACATCCATTGGCGCTGGCCATCCTCGAGGCGCAGCAGCGTCTCGTTCGCAAGATCGGCTGCGTCGAGCGTGCGGCCGGCCAGATAGCCGGGCGCGCAGACGGGAAACACTTCCTCGTCGAACAGGCGGCGTGCGGTGTATTCGGCCGGCGCCTGCTGGCGCACGTAGTAGACGCCGACATCGAATTCCGCCGGCGACATCGACGCGAGGCCATCTCTTACGATCAAGCGCAGCTTGATGTTCGGATAGGCGGCGCGGAAATCCGGCAGGCGAGGGGTGAGCCACAGCAGCGCGACGCCTGACGAGCATGCGATCGTCAGTTCGAGATCGCCGTACGGCTTCATCACGTCATGCGTGGCTTCCGCGCATTGCGTGAGCAGATGGTGGACCTGGGTCGCGTATTGCTCGCCGGCAATGGTCAGCCGCAGCGAACGATGCTCACGGACGAACAGCGAGCGGCCGAGGAATTCCTCGAGCTGCTGGATCTGGCGGCTGATCGCGCTTTGGGTCAGGTGCAGTTCGGCGGCGGCTTTCGTGAAGCTCGCGTGCCGCACGGCGGCTTCGAACGCGACGAGGCACTGAAGGGGCGGCAGGGGCGTGATGCGCATGGCGGGTGTGAAGGTCTTGTGGCTCGCGACATCATAAGCGCGGATCGAAAGGAAATCACAAGCCGACGCATGGGTGAAAGCCCGACCGTCTGGTGCGTAATACAGATTTACAAAGTCTGAGCAATGCGGCGTCAACAGTGGGGCGGGACGGGGCGTTCACTACTGCAGCAACAATCCCATTCACGACAAGACGGAAGAACTGCACTCATGAAACTCAAATCCATCCCCGTGATTCTGTGCGCCGCCTTGATGGCGAATGCCGCGTTCGCCGACGAGCTTCACAACAAGGCGATGGCCGCCACGCACGATCTTCAGCGGTCCATCGAGGAAATGCACATCATCCAGCAGGAACATGGCGGCGAGTTCGGCGGCCATATGGCGCGTGCGGAGCAACTGGCCCGGCAAGCCGAGCAGGAGCGTGATGCCGCGCTCGAGTACTACCGCGCGCGACATCCCGGCTGGCAGTAACGCCTGCCTGCAACACATGGCAACTACGTCTGGATGATCAATGATGAAATCGAAAACCTGTTACACCCTGGTCGCGTCGCTGCTGTTGGTCGCGTCGCTGTCCGGTTGCGTGGTGGCGCCGGCTGAACCGCCGGTAGTCGCCCCCGCTGGTGTCGTCTATGTTGCGCCGGTCGGCGTGATGCCGGCTCCCGGTTATTCGTGGCGCTATCACCCGCACTATGGGTGGGGATGGTGGCATCCGCACTACGGCTGGCACCGAGGCTGGCGCTAACGTGTGACCGCGCGGGAATGCCTGCGTGACGAATGTGGACGTAGGAGCAAGGCACGGGGAGATTTCCCCGTGTTTTTTTTGAGGGTTCCATGCCGTTGCATCAGTCGCGGATCGTATTCATGCGAAGATTGAGCGCACATCACACTCGCCCGAGAACGACGTGACCCTATTCAACCCTGAGAGCAAACCGGACGCCGCCCATCCGCCGTGGATGCCTGTTGCGATGGCCGAACTCGGCATCCGCCGCCATCCGCCCGGCAGCATCAACCCGCGCATCGTCGAATACAACAACCAGACGAACCTGGTCGGCTACGACGACAAGATTTCCTGGTGCTCGTCGTTCGTCAACTGGTGCATGTCGCATGCCGGTGTTCGCGGCACGGGATCTGCGCTCGCGCGTTCGTGGCTCGAATGGGGGAGGCCGCTGGAACGCCCGGTCTACGGCTGCATCGCGATCCTGACGCGCGACGATCCCGCGAGCTGGAAAGGGCATGTCGGTTTCTACCTGCGTCACGACGACGAGCAGGTGTATCTCTTCGGCGGCAATCAACTGGAAGAAGTACGCGAACTCGCCTACCCGTTGAACGAAGTGATCGGGTATCGCTGGCCCGACGCCGCATGATCACACCGCTGCAGCACATACAAAACAACGAACATCACGAAACCCGCCGCTGCTAACCTGTCACACAACCGCATCGACCCACCCGGAGCCCGTCGGCGCATCAGCCCGCAGCCGTGAGCATCCGCACCCACAAGGGGCCAGCAGTGCAAACCGGTAATCTCCGTCTCTACGCGGATACGCAATACACGAGCCCTTACGCGATGTCGGTCTTCGTTGCGCTCGAGGAAAAATCGCTGCCGTACGAACTGGTGACCGTCGATCTCGGCAACCGCGCGCATTTCGCGCCCGACTACGCGGCGACATCGCTGACGCAGCGCGTGCCGACGCTCGTGCACGATGATTTCGCACTGTCGGAATCGTCGGCGATTACCGAGTATCTCGACGAGACCTTCCCGGGCACGCGGCTCTATCCGGTCGAGCCGCGCCAGCGTGCGCGGGCGCGTCAGGTGCAGGCGTGGCTGCGCAGCGACCTGATGCCGGTTCGCACGGAGCGATCGACCGAAGTGCTGTTCTACGGGCCGTCGAGCGAGCCGCTGTCGAGTCTGGCGCAGGCTGCCGCGCAGAAGCTGTTCGCGGCCGCCGACAAGCTGCTCGCGCCGGGCGCGGCCAACCTGTTCGGTGAGTGGAGCATCGCGGATGTCGACCTGGCTGTGATGCTGAACCGTCTGGTGCTGAACGACGATCCGGTGCCGCAGCGCCTCGCCGACTATGCGCGGGCGCAGTGGGAGCGGCCGTCGGTGCAGCGCTGGGTGAAGCTGAAGCGGCCGCCGTTGTAATTCTCGGATCTTTGTTGTGCGCGACGTCAGGGTGTGACCTGAACAATCAGTCAACCCGGTACCAGCGACCAGATTCTGGACACACAGCGGCTGGTGCGCCGTTCGACCAGACTTGCTCCTCATCCAGGTGCAGCGAGGTCGAAGGGGCGATGTCGAAGACTACCTTAAGTGCTTGCCCAACATGGGCATCTTCGATGGGAAGCTCCCAAGTCAGGAATATCTGGATGCAATCCTGGTCCGTCGCGAAGTCGACCTCATTAAAGCCGCTGCTGCGGCGCTGAATGACGCCATGAGGCTGGCCGGTATCGAATATCACAGCTGTCCCCCGGGTCAGGGGAATGCGATGGCCCGTAGAGGGAAAATGCAAGTCCAGCCCCCGGTCCTCGCTCAGGAATAGATTGCAGAAGGCCGCACTGCCATATTGCGCACCGTCATGGTGGTACTTCGCGCCACGACAGGCCATGAGGGCTACGTCGCTGGAGGCAAGCACGGTGGGCAGTCCTAGTGCGCACGTCCAGTCGGACATTGCCTGCACGCAGCGCTTATAGTCCGGCCAGCGCGCTTGCGTTCGCGCCAAAGGCATAGCCTCGACGTCCCCGGGTTCCAGGACGAGCCGCGACGATGTTTCTCTTTCCCAGTCTGCAAGCACGCGTGCGGAGGGAACGGGCACGTCGACCGTGCCTGATAGAACGATGTCACTTATGCGTCGACTGCGGATGGCGTCGCCGCTCCAGAAATAGGAAGTCAGCATGTCTCGAATTCGACTCTGTCGAAGGGGGCATCTGGGCGATTGTAACGATTCAGCCTGATCACGTCGGCGAAAATCGGCCAGGAGCAGTCGTTCGACATTAAGACGTAGATCGCCGACAATCTACGTCACTCGCGGAACCGCTGCTTGCTGCAAGTTCCATTGCTAGATCGGTTACCAACCCCGAGTGTTGGAGGATCTCCTGATATGAGCTGGGACGTTTCGCTTTACAAGTTCACTCGACGATACAAAACCATAGAGGAGATTGCGCACGACGAACAGCCACTTTCTCTTGGTTCGCTTTCGGAAGTGCATGCGGCAGTGTCAGACGTTTTTCCGGGAACGGATTGGAGTGATCCTGCCTGGGGTATTTATGACAGTGAATTCGGCTCGATCGAGTTCAATGTGGGCAAAGACGATCCAGTAAAAAGCTTAGGCCTACATGTGCGAGCCAGCGATGCCGTCGTCGTCGGAATTCTCAATCTTTGCGAACGCATAAGATGTCAGGCTATAGACCTGACCGACGGAAGCTTCCTCGACCAGTCGGAGTTCCCTGCCGCTGGCCTGGCGAAATGGCGTGAATACCGGGATCAGATCATCGGGAAGACTAGGGGCTAATTCCCCCATCCGACGGATGCCGAACGTAGGCGCTGGCGTTAGCGATATCATCAGGCGTAATGCACTTCTAAGGCAGTGAAAATACGCCCATGAGCGTCCGCTTCCGAGATGGGTAAGCGTCGGCTCAGGGTCGATCACAGCCCTTGATGAGGTGACGTCCAAGCAAGCTCAGAGCTAACCTGACGCTGACTGACAGAGCGGGTCTAGACTTACACAGCTCAGTCCTTCGCCACCGCCTCCACCTCCGGCCCACCCGCCGCGTCATTCCTGCTCCACCCACCCCCAAGCGACCGATAAAGCGCCACGGCCGCCAGCGCATGCTCGCGCTTGACCTGGTTGAGCGAATCCGAATCCCGCAGATAAACCTCCTGCGCGGACAGCACATCCAGAAAATCCGTCGCACCGCCCTTATAGAGCTGATTCGCCAACCCGAGCGCCTTGTCCGACGCAGAAAGCGCACTACCAAGCCTGCGCGACGCCTCGTCGGAACTGACGAGATTCGCCCGCGCATCCTCGACTTCCCTCAACGCCTGCAGCATCGTCTGCCGTAACCCGAGTTCCGACTCGCGCATCCGGCTTTCGCTCTGCGAGATATCGGCGGTAATCCGCCCCGCATTGAAGATCGGGCTTGTCGCACTCAACGCGGCACTGAACAGGTTATCGGTCAGCGTAGGCAACCCGAGATAAGAAGCCGCCAGAATCCCGTCCGTCAGGTTCAACGAAAACTTCGGATACCGCTCGGCCTTCGCCACACCGACTTGCGCCGCCCGCCGCTCGACCTGCGCATACGCGGTCAGCACATCCGGCCGCCGCAGCAACGCCTGCGAAGGCAACGTCCCCGGCGAGCCAACCGGCGGCGCCGGAATCTCCCCGGCCTGCGTGAGCACCAGCCGATCGACCGATTCCGGCGTGCGCCCCGAATACACGGCAATCAGATTGAGCTGATGCGAAACCTGCGCCTGCGTCGGCGGAATCCGCGCTTCGAGCGCATCGAGCTGGTTCTGCGCACGCGTGACGTCAAGTTCCGTCGACAGCCCGAACGCCTGCCGCTTGCGCGTGAGTTCGAGCGCATGCTGCCGGATCTTCGCGTTGTCCTGCAGGATCTTCAATTCCTGCTGCGCCCAGCGCAGATCGACATACGCGGAAGCCGCATCGGCGGCGAGCGCGAGCCGCATCGCATCTTCCGCATGCTTCTGTCCGACCAGCTCGGCCTGCGCGGCGAGCAGATCGAGCCGTTCGCCGCCGAACACGTCAGGCGACCAGCTCAGTGCGAGCCCCGCGCCAGCCTGCCGCACATAGCCGAGCGGCGGCGGTGTGTTCTGGCGGGCATCGGCCGCATGCGCGGTCGCGTCGAGTTCGGGCAACAGCACCGCGCGCTTCTGCACGGTCAGCGCCTGCGCCTGCTTCACGCGTTCGGCTGCTGCCTGCAGATCGAGGTTGCCGTCGAGCACGGTGGCGATCAGCCGGTCGAGCACGGGGTCGTGAAATTGTGCCCACCACGCGGCGGCGTCGATGTCCGCGCGCGGCACGTCGGTATCCCATGCATCGGGCGCGAGCGTTCGAACCGAATCCTGAAGCGCCGGATGCTGTGCTGGCTGCACCGCACACCCTGCGGCGAGTGCGCTGACGGCGAGGGCGACGAGAAGTTTTTTCATGATGGTGATGACCTCAACCTCAGTGCGCGTCCGGGGGCGGCGCGTTCAGGGAAATGGGTTTGGAGAAGACGACCGCGATCAGCGCGACAACGAAGCACAGCGACAGCGCGTAGTACGCATCTGCGTAAGTGAGCGTCAGCGCTTCGCGATAGATCAGGTGGTGCAGGTTCGCGAGCCCGGCTTGCGCGGTGTCCAGCGTGTTGCCGGCCACGGATGTCCAGTACGCGGCCTGGCGATCGAGCAGCGATGCGACCTGCGGCTGGCCGGCGCTCACGTGCTCGTTCAGGCGCAGGTAGTGAAAGTTCAGCCGGTCGTTGAGCATCGTCGCACTCACCGCGATGCCGATCGCACCGCCGAGATTGCGCATCAGGTTGAACAGGCCGCTCGCCGATTTCAGGCGCGACTGCGGCAGCGAGCCGAGCGCCATCGTCACGATCGGCGGCACGCTGAATTGCTGGCCGATGCCGCGCAGCGCTTGCGGCAGCAGCAGTTCGCGCCAGCCCCAGTCGTGCGTGATCGGCGTGTACAGGTAGCAGCCGAGCCCGAAGCAGATCAGCCCGAATACGAGCAGCGCGCGCAGGCTGAAGAAGCGCGCGGCAAACGCATACGCGCAGAGGGCGACCAGCTGGAATGCGCCGACCGACAGCAGCGCCATGCCGATCTGCAGCGAGCTGAACGCGCGCACCTGCGCAAGAAACAGCGGCGTCAGGAACACGGTCACGAAGATCCCGATGCCGGTCACGAACGAAAGCAGGCTGCCGATCCCGAAGTTGCGCACGACGAGCGCGCGCAGGTCGACGACCGGATCCTTCGCGGTCAGCGCATGCACGATGAACAGGAAGCCGCAGATGCCGGAGATCCACGCGCAGATCACGATCGCGTCGTCGCCGAACCAGTTCTTGCGCGGGCCTTCCTCCAGCACGTATTCGAGGCAGCCGAGGAAGCCCGACATCAGCACGATGCCGAGATAGTCACCACTCTTGATGAGGCTGAGGTCGGGTTCGTCGATGTGCACGTAGCGCGGCACGAGCAAGGCCACCGCGATACCCGGCACGAGGTTCAGGTAGAACAGCCAGTGCCACGACCATTGATCGGTGATCCAGCCGCCGATCACGGGGCCGATCGCCGGCGCGAGCGAGGCAAGCGCGCCGATGGTCGTCGATGCGATCAGCCGCTGCTTGCCGGGGAACAGCACGAACGCGGTGGTGAACACGGTCGGGATCATCGCGGCGCCGAGCGCGCCCTGCAGCCCGCGAAACAGGATCATCGAGTTGATGTCCCATGCGACGCCGCACAGCATGCTGGTGATCGTGAAGCCGACCGCCGATGCGGCGAACAGCCAGCGCGTCGACATCACCTTCGACAGCCAGCCCGACATCGGGATCACGATGATCTCGGCGATCAGGTAGGCCGTCTGCACCCAAGACAATTCGTCCTGGCTCGCGGACAAGCCGCCGCCGATGTCACGCAGCGACGACGCGACGATCTGGATGTCGAGCGTCGCCATGAAGAAGCCGACGCACATCAGCGCGAACGCGAACACGCGCTGCTTGGTCGGTTGCGACGCCGGGTCGCCGGAAAACGCGGTGGTCATCGTCGTCTCCCGTTCAGCTCGCGCGGCCGGTATGCACGGTCACGACCGCGGACAGGCCGGGGCGCAGCACGTGGTCGAGGCCCGGCTGCGGATCGAGATGCACGCGCACGGGCACGCGCTGGACGATCTTCGTGAAGTTGCCGGTCGCGTTCTCGGGCGGCAGCACGCTGAAGGTGGCGCCGGTCGCGGGCGCGAGGCTGTCGACGCGGCCGTGCAGTTTCGTGTTCGACGCATCGAGCGACACGTCGACGCGATCGCCCGCGTGCATCTTGCGAAGCTGGTCTTCCTTGAAGTTCGCATCGATCCACAGTCCGGAAGCCGGCACGACCGTCAGCAGCGGCACGCCGACGTTCGCGAGCATCCCGACGCGGCCCGTGCGATTGCCGACGTAACCGTCGACCGGCGAGCGGATCGTCGTGTATTCGACGTTGAGCGCGGCGACGCGCTGCGCGGCAAGCGCGGTGTTCACGCGGGCCTGCGCATCGGCGAGCTGCGCGCCGAGCACGTCGAGCTGACGCTTCGACGCGAGCAGCGCGGCGTCGCTGCGCTCGACGGCGGCGCCGGCCTTCGAGTAATCGGCGTCCGCGCGTTCGACGATCTGGTTCGACACGGCGTCGGATTTCACGAGCTCGCGGTAGCGCACGCGATCCGAGGCGGCACGCGTCAGCTCGGCCGACGATGCGTTCTTGTCGGCCGCCTGCTGGCCGATCACCGCATTTTGCAGTTGCTGCTTCGCTTCGAGTTCGGTCACGGCGGAGCGCGCGCTGTCGACTTCGGCGCTGGCCTGCGCGAGCTTCGCGTCGTAGTCGCGCGCATCGAGCTGCACGAGCACGTCGCCGGCCTTCACGCGCTGGTTGTCGGTCACGAGGATCTTGTCGACGAAGCCGTTGACCTTCGGCGCGAGCACCGTCACGTCGCCGCCGACATACGCATCGTCGGTGCTTTCCTGGAAGCGCAGCACGAACAGCCAGTCGAGCGCGGCGGCGGCGACGACGATGACGACGGCACCCACCGCGATGCGCATCCACGGCACGCGGCGTTGTTGCTTCGCGGGCCGGTCGAGAGTGGCTGCTTCACGTGATGACGCAGCGGCTTGGGTCGTATCCATCGATTCACCTATGTATATGCACTTATCGAAGCGATCGACGGCATGGCGTCGATCGGGGAAGGGGCTAGCGTTCCGGCAGGTTGTGCGTGATCCGGAACAATTCGTCTCTCAGGCGGGCCGCCTGCGTCGACCCGAACCGCTGCTCGAACGCTTCCTGTGCAGCGAGCCAGTGCACCTGCGCGTCGGCGATCTTCGTTTCGCCGTGCGCGGTCAGCGCGAACGTCTGGCGGCGGCACGGCGGCTCGATCCGGCCTGCCACCAGCGCCGCGCCGACGAGCGGCTTGAGCGCGCGCAGCAGTGCGGTGCGTTCGATCACCAGCACGGCCGACAGCGTCGCCATCGTCAGTCCCGGCCGATCGCGCAGCAGCGCGAGAATGCTGTACTGCGACGCCGTCACGCCCGCCCGCGACAGATAACGCTCGTAGAACTGCGAGATCCGGCGGGCGGCTTGCCGGACCGCGAAGCAATCGTCATCGGTGAGCGTTGTCTTGTGCATGTACACATATTAGGGTGAAGGGTGGTGCGAATCGATGGTCGGGGCAGGATCAGATTGGTGTCGTGGCTGTACCAATCGGCGGCAGACCGGAGCGTTCGCGCGCCGGATCAGGCCGCCGCCGGAACAATCCAGCCTTCGCGGTCGCAATAGGCGGCTGTGTAGTCGATGAACGCCTTGACCTTCGCGGGCAGCAGCGCGCGGTTCGCGTACGCGAGCTTGATCTCGACGAACGCATCGACGAGATCGGCGTCGGCCAGCAACTGCACGAGCGCGCCCGACGCGAGCTGGGCGCCGACGAGCGTCTTCGGCACGACGCCGATGCCGAAGTCATGCAACACCATTTCGCGGTTGAAGACGGGGCTGTTCGACGAGATGTCGAAGCGGAACGGCACGGTCAGCGTGTTGCCGTCGACGCGGAACGACAGCGCGGGCCGGCGCAGCGACGGCGACATCGGCACGAACGGATGGTCGGCGAGATCGGCCGGCGTGACCGGGCGTGAATGGGTGCGCAGATACGCGGGCGTCGCGACGATCACGAGCGGAATCCGCTCGATGAGCCGCACGACGGTCGATTCGCTCGTCAGCATGTACGGCACGACGATGCCGATGTCGTAGCCTTCGCCGACCAGATCGACGGGGCGCTCGGTCAGCGTCACGTCGAGGCGCACCTTCGGGTGTGCGGCCTTGAAGCCGGCAATCAGCGGCACCAGCTGGTTCAGCGCGGCCGTCGTGTGCGCGACGAGGCGCAGCAGACCCTCGGGCTCGCGTGTGTGCGTCTGCGCTTCCGCTTCGAGCGAGTCGAGTTCGTCGAGCACGGCGGCGCAGCGCTCGTAGATGCGCTCGGCCGTTTCGGTCAGCGATACCTGGCGGGTGGTCCGGTGCAGCAGCCGGCTGCCGAAACGCGCTTCCAGATCCGCGACCGCGCGCGACACGACAGGCCGTGCGAGGCCGTGCATGTCGGCGGCGCGCGTGAAGCTGCGCATCTCCACCACCGACCGGAAAATCCGCAGCTTGTCGATGTAGTCCATGTCCGTCTCCTTGACGCGAGGCCGGCCACCGGCCTTGTTACGGCGGAGTGTACATTGACTTTATGCATATGCACATATAAATTGCGAAGCATGAACGACACCTCGATTGCCCACGCGTGCAACTGCCTCGCGCTGCGTCAGGCGGCACGCTTCGTCACGCAACTGTACGAGCGCCATCTGGCCCCGGTTGGCGTCACGCCCGCCCAGTTCTCGATCATGGCGAACCTGACGCGCCAGCCCGGCCTGCTGATGAGCGAACTCGCCGATACGCTCGTGATGGACCGCACGACGTTGCTGCGCGCGCTGAAGCCGCTGCAGCGCGACGGCTTCGTCGCGACGGCCGCGTCGGAGCACGATACGCGCGCGCATGCGCTGAGCCTCACGAAGCTGGGCGAGCGCACGTTCGCGCAGGCAAAAGTCGCGTGGCAGGCCGCGCAGGACGAATTCGAAACGCAGTTCGGCCGCGACCGCGCGAAGGCGCTGCGCGACGAGCTGTTCAGTGTGACTGCGGGACGTTAGACGGACCGGCGGCAAACTGGAGCGGAATTCGATCCATTGGTCGCTTTGGTGGCGCTGGAGAGTGGAAATTGGTTTTTGAAACTGTCCAGATTGATGTCTATCTGGACAGTTTTTATTTCCAGTTGTAGAGTCCCCTGACGGGTTTCACGGGCCGGCGCCGCCGGCACGCGTCAGAGGAGCAACCGATGCTGCAGTTGAGTGACCGCGACAGCGCGATGCTGCGCGGGGATTTCGGCGATGGCGTCGCGCGCGCGATGCGGATCGTCGCGCGCACGGCGCAAGTGATGTCCGCGCCGCACCTGATCGACATCACGTCCGCCCATATCGACGGCTGTCTTTACCACGGCCAGACCAGCCTCGACTTCGTCGAGTATTTCGTCGACACCGGCGCGAAGGTCGCGGTGCCGACCACGCTGAACGTCGGGTCGCTCGACCTGATCCATCCCGAGCTGTACCACGGCGACCGCACGATCCAGCGCGATGCGCAGCGCCTGATGGACGCGCATCTGCAGCTCGGCTGCGAATCGAGTTTCACGTGCGCGCCATATCAGCTGAAGAACCGTCCCGCGAAAGGCGAGCAGATCGCATGGGCGGAATCGAACGCGATCGTGTTCGCGAATTCGGTGCTCGGCGCGCGGACGAGCCGGTACGGCGATTTTCTCGACCTGGCTGCCGCGATCACCGGGCGTGCGCCGTATGCGGGGCTGCATGTCGAAGCGAACCGCGCCGCGCGGATCGTGTTCAACGCACCGGACTTCAGCCGCCTGCCGTCGCGCGACATCTATTTCGCCGCGCTCGGGCTGCTGATCGGCAGGATCGCGGGCGCGGTCGTGCCGGCGATCGTCGGGCTGCCGGCGGACACCACCGAAGACGAACTCAAGGCGCTCGGTGCGGCCGCCGCGTCGAGCGGGGCCGTCGCGCTGTTCCATGCGGTCGGTGTGACGCCGGAAGCGCTCACGCTCGACGCCGCGTTGCACGGGCAAGCGGCGCAGCGCACGGTCGACGTGACGATGGCCGATCTCGACGAGATTCGCCGCACGCTGAACCACGGCGCGGCTGGCGACATGCTCGTCGCGGTGGCGCTCGGCACGCCGCATTTCTCGCTGGCGGAATTCCGCACGCTCGATGCCTTGCTCGACGCGTTCGACGGCAAGCCGGCCTGCGATTTCTACGTGAACACGAGCCGGTTCATCCTGTGGGAGCTGGAGGAGGTAGGCCTCGCGGAGAAATTCGCTGCGCGCGGCATCCAGATCGTCGTCGATACCTGCACGTACATCACGCCGGTGATGAAGCAACTGTCGGGGCTCGTGATGACCAATTCGGGGAAATGGGCGTCGTATGCGCCCGCGAACATCGGCGTGACGGTCGCGTACGGCAGCATGCGCGAATGCGTGCGCTCGGCGTATGAAGGAAAGGTGCGATTCGATGACTGAGGCGACGCGCAAGGTGTTGACGGGCGACACGCTCGTGCCGGGCAGCGCATGCGCGCGCCCGTTCGTGCTCGACAAGCCGCTCAGCTTCTGGGGCGGCTACGACTCCGGCGTGGGAAAGATCGTCGATCGCGGGCATCCGCAGGCCGGCGCGAGCCTCGCCGGCAAGGTGATGGTGATGCCGCACGCGAAGGGTTCGAGTTCGAGCAGCAGCGTGCTCGCGGAAGCCGTGCGCAATGGCACGGGGCCGGTCGGGATCGTGCTGAAGGAGCGCGACCTGATCATCTCGATCGGCGCGATCGTGGCGGCCGAACTGTATGCGATCGCGGTGCCGGTGGTGTGCGTGACCGATGAGGTGTACGACGCGATCGTTGCCGCGACGGGCGATGTGCGGATCGAAGCGGGTGAGGGGGACGGCGGCGCGAGGTTCTATTTCGGCGACGCTGAACCCGACGCCGGTTCCCCCAGTCCGCCTGCCGCCTCCCGGTAAGCACTCGGCGTCTGCCCGGCCCAGCGCCGGAATGCCCGCGTGAAATTTGCCGGGTCGGTAAATTGCAGCCGCTCGGCGATCGTTTTCAGGTCGAGATCCGACGCGGCGAGCAACTGCTTCGCGTCGCGAAACCGCGCTTCGTCGAGCAATTGCCGGTAGCTCGAACCGGCTTCCTCCAGCCGGCGCCGCAGCGTGCGTGTCGACACGAGCAGCGCGTCGGCGAGCGTCTCCGGCCCCGGGTAATCGCCGGCGCCACGTGCCAGCTCCGCGCGCACGCGCTCGACCAGATCGCCTTCGTCCTGACGCACCTGCGCATACTCACGCTCCACCTGAACGAGCGCCTGCCGGTGCGCGACTTCGTCGGCGAGCGGCAGCGGCCAGTCGAGCACGTCGTGCGCGATCCACAGCGCGTTGGCGGCGCAGCCGAATTCGACCGGCGGCAACTGGTCGCGATAGCGCGCGAAATAGGGCGGCTCCGGCCACGTGAATTGGAGCTTGATCGGCGGCGACGTGCGCCCGGCCCATTGAGAGATGTTCTGCGCGAGCCCGGTCAGCACGAATTCGAACATCACGTGATGCTGCAACACGGGGCTGGCCTGCACGCCGTGCAGTTCGAGCGTCGCGCCGCGTTCGTCTTCTGCATAGGTCAGGCGATATTGGCGGTTGCGCATCCGGAAGTAGCGCTGCGTGACGGAGAGCGCCTCGCGGATGTCCCGCGCGGTCAGCGTCGCGTAGCCGAGAAAGCCGTGCACGGTCGGCTTCAGCAGCAGCCCGAACGCGAGCCCGATGCCCGGATCGCCGCCGATCTCGATCGCATTGAGCACGAGCCGCCCCCATTGCGACGGCGCGACGCGCGCGTCCGGTTCGGCCAGCACCGCATCGCGCAGGCCGGTGCCGGCGCGCACGGCGGCCAGGTCGACGCCGCGCGCGGCCAGCGCCTGCAGCAGCAGGCGCGTATAGGCGACCGGAATCGTCGGCCGGCGCAGCCCGAGGCGGTCCTTGGCGAGAGGGGAGGTCATGTCGATTTGGCCGGAAATGACAAGCATTATGGCTGTTTGCCCCCTCACGTTCAAGGCGACGCGCGCCTACGATGTCACGCATTGCTTATTGGCACGATCATCATGACCACGACTTTTCCCCACCTGCTCGCACCGCTCGATCTCGGCTTCACGACGCTGAAGAATCGCGTGCTGATGGGCTCGATGCACACGGGCCTCGAGGACAGCCGCAAGACGCTGCCGCGGCTCGCCGAATATTTCGCCGAACGCGCGCGCGGCGGCGTCGGCCTGATCGTGACGGGCGGTTTCGCGCCGAACGTGGCCGGCTGGACCAAGCCGCTCGGCGGCACGCTGATGACGTCGGCCGCCGCGCGGCGGCATCGCGAGGTCACGGATGCCGTGCACGCGGAGGACGGCAAGATCGCGCTGCAGATCCTGCATACGGGCCGCTACGGCTATCACCCGTTCGCGGTTGCACCGTCGAAGATCAAGTCGCCGATCTCGCCGTTCGCGCCGCACGAACTGAGCGCGCGCGGCGTCGAACGGCAGATCCGCGCGTTCGTCCGCTGCGCGACGCTCGCGCGTGAAGCCGGGTATGACGGCGTCGAGATCATGGGCTCCGAAGGCTACCTGATCAACCAGTTCATCTCGATGCATACGAACAAGCGCACCGACCAGTGGGGCGGTTCGTACGAGAACCGCATCCGCTTGCCGATCGAGATCATCGAGCGCACGCGCGAAGCGGTCGGCCGCGATTTCATCCTGATCTACCGGCTGTCGATGCTCGACCTGATTCCGGACGGCAGCGACTGGAGCGAAACCGTGCAGCTCGCGAAGGCCGTCGAGCGCGCGGGTGCGACCATCATCAACACGGGGATCGGCTGGCACGAAGCACGTGTGCCGACGATCGCGACGTCGGTGCCGCGCGGCGCGTTCGCATGGGTGACGAAGAAGATGAAGGGCGAGGTCGGCATTCCGCTCGTGACGACCAACCGGATCAACCGTCCCGAAGTGGCCGAGCAGATCCTCGCGGACGGCTGCGCGGACATGGTGTCGATGGCCCGCCCGCTGCTCGCGGATGCCGAGTTCGTGGTCAAGGCCGCGCAGGGCCGCGCCGACGAGATCAACACCTGTATCGGCTGCAACCAGGCGTGTCTCGATCACGCGTTCAAGAACAAGATCGCGTCGTGCCTGCTGAATCCGCGTGCGTGCCACGAGACGGAGCTGAAGTACACGCCCGCCGTGCAGCCGAAGCGCATCGCGGTGGTCGGCGCGGGGCCGGCCGGGCTCGCATGCTCGACCGTGCTCGCGCAGCGCGGCCATCAGGTCGACCTGTTCGACGGCGCGGCCGAGATCGGCGGCCAGTTCAACATGGCGAAGCGGATTCCGGGCAAGGAAGAGTTCCACGAAGCGCTGAGCTACTTCGGCCGTCAGGTCGAGCTGACCGGCGTGAACCTGCACCTGAACCGCCGCGTCGACGCGAGCGACCTGATCGCGGGCGGTTACGACGAGATCGTGCTCGCGACCGGTGTCGCGCCGCGTGACCCGAAGATCCCGGGGCAGGACGGGCCGAACGTGCTCAACTACATCGACGTGCTCGCAGGCAAACAGCCGGTCGGCCGGCGTGTCGCGGTGGTCGGCGCGGGCGGGATCGGCTTCGATGTCGCCGAGTATCTGGTGCAGGAGGGTGAATCGCCGGCGCTCGATCTCGAAGAGTGGAAGGCCGAGTGGGGTGTGACGGACCCGGCCGCGACGCGTGGCGGCGTGACGCGTGCGCAGGTCACGGCGCCCGCGCGTGAAGTGACGCTGCTGCAGCGCAAGGCCGCGCCGCTCGGCAAGGGGCTCGGCAAGACGACCGGCTGGATTCACCGCGCGACGCTGAAGATGAAGCAGGTGAAGATGATCGGCGGCGTGAACTATGAGCTGATCGATGCGCGCGGCCTGCACGTGTCGTACGGCGAGCAGCGCACCGATCACGAATTGATCGAAGCCGACACGATCGTGCTCTGCACGGGGCAGGAGCCGCAGCGCGCGCTGCTTGCGCCGCTGCAGGCGGCCGGGCGCTCGGTGCACCTGATCGGCGGCGCGGAACTGGCCGCCGAACTCGACGCGAAGCGCGCGATCGATCAGGGCTCACGGCTCGCGGCACGGCTGTAACGGGCGGCCGCTGCAACGGCCGCCCGGGCGTACGCCGCGTGGCGGCGATCCGCCTGCGCGGCGATTCGTGGCTCACCGCTCGATGCGTCGATTCGCTGGCGCAGGACTGAAATGAGCAGCAGCGCCGGCCGCGTCGCCACGTCACGTGGCGGCGCTATCCCGACAGACCGCGACCGCGAACGCGAACGGCCCTCACGCGGCTCAGGCCGCTTCGGCCCGCTCTTCCTCTTCCGCTTCCAGCATCGCCTTGACGATCAGGTAGATGGCCGGCAGATCGTCATCGTCGCGGCGCCAGTCGACCGGCTCCTCGACATCCGAGGCGACCAGGCGGCTGTCGCGCAGCCGGATGAACGCGTCGACGACGGCCGGATCGTTGCGGTTCAGGAAGCCGGCATTCGAGAATGCCAGCTCTTCGACGTTCAGCAGCGCCTGCCAGCTCATCGTGCGGACGGCCGCGGGATGGGTTCGGCGCCGCAGGCCGAGCGCCCGCTGCGCGGGGCCGCCCGCGACACGCTGCAGATCGACGACCGCCCGCTGCGCGGCGCGCTCGAAGTGGACGGGGTTGAAGCCGGGTTGCTCGGGATCGAATGCGGATGCCTGGAACATGGTCGCCTCACAAAAGTCCGTTCGTCTGTGAATGACGGAATTCGGGTCAAATGGTGCAAAAAGCACTGTAAATATATACAGTGTTTGGTGCGGTTTCAAGCCCCGGATGAAGGATTTTGTGCGACGGCGATCGAAGCGGGCGGCAGCACCGGGCAGGAGAACGATCTACACCGCTGCCGCGATCGTCTCCCGCAACCACCGGTGCGCCGGATCGCGATGCACGCGCTCATGCCACAGCATCGACATTTCATAGCCGGGCACCTCGACCGGCGCTTCCACCACACGCAATGCGGGTACGTCACGCACCAGCCGCTCGGGCAGCATCGCGACGAGATCGGTGCTCGCGACCGCCGACATCACGAACAGGAAGTGCGGCACCGACAGCACGACACGCCGGGCGGCGCCCACCTTCGCGAGCGCTTCGTCGGTCACGCCGAAGAAACCGCCGCCGTCGGGCGACACGATGACGTGTTCGAGCGTGCCAAACTGCGCGAGCGTCGGGCGCCGTTTCAACTTTGGGTGCCCGGCGCGGCCGATCAGCACGTAACGCTCGGCGAACAGCGGCAAGCGCCGCATGCCGGGCGGAGACCCTTCGGTCGTATGGAAGGCGAGATCGATCCCGTTTCGTTCGGCATCCTGCTCGATGCGCGGCGGCACGAGTTCGACGACGGCGAGTCGCGTGGCGGGCGCGGCCGAGCGCAGCGCGCTCAGCGCGGGCAGCACGATCGTCGATTCTCCGTAGTCGGTCGCCGCCACACGCCACGTGTTCGTCGCGGTGACGGGATCGAACGGCGTGGCCGGAATGACCGCACGCTCGACCGCTTCGAGCGCATCGCGCAACGGTTCGCGCAGCGCTTCCGCGCGCGCGGTAGGCCGCATCCCGCGTGGCCCCGGCAGCAGCAGCGGATCGCCGAACACGTCGCGTAGTTTCTGCAGCTGTACGCTGACCGATGGCTGCGACATGTTCAGCTTCTCGGCAGCACGCGTGACGTTGTGTTCGGCGAGCAGCACGTCCAGTGTGACGAGCAGATTGAGATCGAGTCGCCTGAGATTATTCATGGCTATACCTGGGATATCAGGAATTCATTTCAAATATACCGTGGGTGGCGGCATCCTGCAGTCATTCAATCCACGGAGTGACGAACATGAATGTGCTGATCGTGTATGCCCATCCCGAACCGCGTTCGCTGAACGGCGCGTTGCGCGACTTTGCCGTCGAGCATCTCGAAGCGGCCGGCCACACGGTGCAGGTGACCGACCTGTATGCGATGAACTGGAAGGCGGCGTTCGATGCGGACGACGTGGCCGATCGTGCGCCCGACGCGCGGTTCGATCCGTCGCTCGACTCGAAGCGCGCGTTCGCGGCGGGCACACAAAGCGAAGACATCGCACGCGAGCAGGAGAAGCTGAAGTGGGCCGACGCGGTGATCCTGCAGTTTCCGCTATGGTGGTTCTCGATGCCGGCGATCATGAAGGGCTGGTTCGAGCGCGTGTATGCCTACGGTTTTGCATACGGCGTCGGCGAGCATTCCGATACGCACTGGGGCGATCGCTACGGCGAAGGCTCGTTTGCCGGCAAGCGCGCGATGGTGATCGTCACGACGGGCGGGTGGGAATCGCATTACAGCCCGCGCGGCATCAACGGGCCGATCGACGACGTGCTGTTCCCGATCCAGCACGGCGTGCTGTATTACCCGGGGTTCGATGTGCTGCCGCCGTTCGTGATCTACCGGACGGGCAAGATGAACGATGCGCGCTTTGACGAAACGCGTGCGGCGCTCGGCAAGCGTCTGGATGCGTTATGGACCGCGCAGCCGATTCCGTTCCGGCGGCAGAACGCGGGTGATTACGAGATTCCGGCGTTGACGCTGAAGGAAGAAATCGCGCCGGGGAAAGTGGGGTTTGCGGCGCATCTGGTGCACGAGCAGGGATGACGCATGGGCAGGCCCGCGCGAGAAAGCGACGCGCGGGCATATCGACACATGCGCTCGAATCAAGTAGTTTCCGGAGATCGACACGATTCGTCTGCACAATAAGCCGGCACATCCCGCGCACCGAATCGGTCTCGACGGAGAACAACAACGATGACTTCCGAACAACCGGGCCAGGCAGAACCGATTGATGACAACCGCGCCGTCCTGCTGATCGAACTCGAAGCCGGCGGCTATCTGACGGAGGAGCAGGCGGCGCGCGTCACCCAGCGTCTGAGGGACGCACCGGCCGAGCTTCCCGACACCGATTCCGCGCGCAAGATGCTCGACTGGCTGATCGCCGAGGGCTACACGACGGCGGAAGCCGAGGCGAAAGCCACGCATGAACTGCTGGACGGCCGCTACGCGAGCGGCAACGCGAAAATCGTCCTGATGACGGTGCTGGAGGAGATCGATCCGCCCCGGTTCGAACAGCGTCGGAACGAAACGGTCGCATCGATGCAGCGCGAGCAAAAGAAGAAGCAGATGCTGATCGGCTTCGGCGGCCTGGCTGCCGCGCTGGCGGTGGGCGCCTACCTGTTGTGGCCCGCATCGGCGCCCGCATGCAGCGCATCGAGCACGACCAAGGCGCTGAGTGCGCTGATGTTCGGCGCGCGCATGGACATGATGCGCAAGAACCCGATGCAGATGCTGGACCAGGGCAGCATGCCCTTTCCCCGCATCAGCAACCATCGCGAAGTCGGTTACGACGAGGCGAATCAAGTGCGGGGCTGTCTGGCGGACCTGAGTATCGCTGACGAGCATACGACGCTCGGCTATGTGGTCCGGCACGACGACAAGGACAAGAGCGCGTTTGCCGTGCAGATGTTCCCGTCTGAATACGTGACGGCTCGCTACAGTGCGCAGGGCCTCAATCCGAAGCTCGGCGCACCGCTCGGCCGCGACGTCATCAGCACGGCTTTCATGGCGGGTGTCGCACAACTCGACAAGAATGTGTCGGCGCGTTCGCCGAGCTACGGCAAGCCGCTGCCCGGCGACGACGAGCCGACGACGCTGACGAGCAGCGTGCTCGGCGTCATGCCTGCCGCCGACTGCAAGCAGATCGACGGCGACCATGTGTCGTGTCCGTTGCTGATCGATTATCGCGACCGGCTGCTCGGCGCGATCGGCGCGCCGTCGATGCTGCAGTTGAAAGGCGATTTCACGTTCGTCAAGGAGGGCAGCGGCTGGAAAACCGCCGACGATTTCGACAAGACGCTGATGCAGGCGATCGTCGCGCGACGTGTCGCGAAGGTGTATGGCGACGAAGTCGCCGACAAGATGGAGGGGCAGAAGCAGAAGTAGGGCGCGCGGCAACCCGATCCACCGCTGCGGATGACGAAACGAAACGGGCGGCCTGCGAGGCAATCGCAGGCCGCCCGTGTTGTCAGTGCTCGACCGCCTGCTTAGCGATCGTCTTCCCGCACCGATGAAGGATGCCGGCACAGCGCCCGCACTTCCATCTCCATATACGGGAACAGCGGCAACTGGCTCAGCAGGTCATGCAACTGCTGCACGCTTTCGACGTCGAAGATGCTGACGTTCGCATACTGCCCGGCGATCCGCCACAGATGTCGCCACGTCCCTTCGTTCATCAGCCGCTGGCACATCGCCTTTTCTTCCGCCTTCAGCGTGGCCGCCTTGACCGGATCCATATCCGTCGGCAGACGGACGGTCATTTCCACATGAAACAGCATCCTGCACTCCTTGCGTTATCGGTTCGTCGAATCGGAAGGCCGCTCACGCCTGCGCGCGGGCTCGCTCGACGTCGCTACCCGGCACGTCCTGCTTTTCCTTGAGCAGCGAGAAATCGAAGTCGATCAGCGCGAACTGTCCGTCGACGCCATACGGCTTGCCTTCCGCGCCTTCGGCCTGCTTCACCGGCGGGATCAGCCCGTCGCGCGTCGCGAATGCGAAGTCGTCCCACAGATGCGGATCGCCATCGATGTTGATCTGCGTCGTCAGCTTACGATAACCGTCCGCCGAAACGAAGAAGTGAATGTGCGCCGGACGATGGCCGTGGCGGCCGAGCTGGTCGAGCAGTTGCTCGGTCTTGCTGCCCGGCGGCACGCTGTAGCCGACCGGCAGCACGCTGCGGAAGCTGTAGCGGCCTTCGGCATCGGTGCGGATCGAGCGGCGCAGGTTGAACGCCGGCTGCGACTGATCGAAGTACGAGTAGTTGCCGAGATGGTTCGCGTGCCACACCTCGACCAGCGCGTTCGCGATCGGCGAGCCGTCCTGGCCGAGCACCTGGCCGCGCATGATGAGCGTCTGGCCCGGATCGGTGCCGTCGTCGAGACGCGCATGGCCGACCGATTCCGGCGCACCGGCGACATACAGCGGCCCTTCGATCGTGCGCGGCGTGCCGCCCTGGATGCCGGCCTTCTCCTCGGCTTCGTCCATGCGCACGTCGAGGAAGCGCTCGAGGCCGAGGCCCGCGGCGATCAGCCCGAATTCGCGGCCGGCTTCGTTCAGGTAGTTCAGCGCCGTCCAGAATTCGCTCGGCTGCACGTCGAAGTCCTCGATCGTGTAGCAGATGTCCTTCACGATCCGGTTGACGATCGCGCGCACGCGCGGGTTGCCCGGCTTCTCGGCGGCGTCGTCGAAGGTCTTCAGCAGTGCGTCGATGGCTTGCTTGTTCATCTGTGTCTCCGGTTTCGGTTGTCGTGTGGGGTCAGCGGGCGTCGCGTCGCATCCGTTCGATGCGGGCCCAGTCGAAGGTGATGCCGAGGCCGGGCGCTGCCGGCAGGTGCAGCTTGAAATCCGCGTAGCGCAGCGGCTCGACGAGGATTTCCTCGGTGAGCAGCAGCGGGCCGAACAGCTCGGTGCCCCATTTCAGCGAGTCGAACGTGCTGAACAGTTGCGCGGACGCCATCGTGCCGGCCGCACCCTCGAGCATCGTGCCGCCGTACAGTTCGATGCCTGCCGCCGCCGCGATCGACGCGACGCTCGCCGCACCCTGCAGGCCGCCCGATTGCGCGATCTTCACCGCGAACACGTCGGCCGCGCGATCCTGCGCGAGCGCGAACGCATCGACCGGGCCGTGCAGCGCCTCGTCGGCCATGATCGGCACTTGCGCCAGTTGCGTGAGGCGTTTCAGCCCCGCACGGTTGGTCGCTGCGATCGGCTGCTCGACGAGGCTCACGCCGGCTTCCGCAAGGCGCGCGCCGGCCCAGATCGCGTCGGTCTCGCTCCATGCCTGGTTCACGTCGACGCGCACGTCGCCGCGTTCGCCGAGCGCGCGCTTGATCGCGATCACGTGCGCGACGTCGTCGGCCACCGCGTTCGAGCCGATCTTCAGCTTGAACGCGCGGTGCCGGCGGGCGTCGAGCATCGCTTCTGCTTCCGCGATGTCGCGCTGCGTGTCGCCGCTTGCAAGCGTCCATGCGACATCCACCGCATCGGTCCGGCGGCCGCCGAACAGCTCGGACAGCGGCACGCCGAGGCGGCGCGCCTGCGCGTCGAACAGCGCGGTTTCGATCGCGCACTTCGCGAAGCGGTTGCCCTGGAATAGCTTGCGGGCGCGCGCCAGCGCGGCGCCCGGACGCGTCGCGTCCATGCCCTGCAGCAGCGGCGCGAAGTAGGTGTCGATGTTGACCTTGATGCTTTCGGGGCTCTCCTCGCCGTACGCGAGACCGCCGATGGTGGTCGCCTCGCCGACGCCTTCGATACCGTCCGTGCATCGAACGCGGACCAGCACGAGGGTCTGGCAATTCATCGTGGCGACCGACAGTTTGTGGGGCCTGATCGTCGGCACGTCGACGAGCAACGTCTCGATGCGTTCGATGGTGGCGGCAGTTGCTATCATGCGATTCCTCCTGTTGGTGCACATGGTAGGAATTCCCGCCCCGCGTCGTCCAACACTCTTTCCGACTACTTCCATACCTTTGAGGCATGAAATGGAATTGCGTCAGCTCCGCTACTTCATCGCCGTCGCCGAGGAAATGAACATCACGCGGGCGGCGGAGCGGCTGCACATGACGCAGCCGCCGCTCAGCCGCCAGCTCCAGGCGATCGAGGACGAGATCGGGTTGCCGCTGTTCGAGCGCGGCGCGCGGCCGCTGAAACTGACGGATGCGGGGCGCGTGTTCTATGCGCAGGCGAAGCGCCTCGTCGACCAGGCCGACGAGCTCGGCCCGCTGACGCGGCGGCTTGCGCAGCTGTCGGAGCGGATCGTGATCGGCTTCGTGCCGTCGACGCTGTACGGCGCGCTGCCGGACGTGATCCGCGCGTTTCGCGAGGCGCAGCCGGACGTCGAGTTGTCGCTGATCGAAATGTTCACGCTCGAACAGCTCGGCGCGCTGAAGGGCGGGCGGATCGACGTGGGCTTCGGCCGGCTGCGGTTCGACGACGACCAACTGGTGCGCGAGGCGCTGATCGAGGAAAAGCTGATTGCGGCGCTGCCGGTCGGGCATACGCTTGCCGATCCGGCCCGGCCGCTGACGCTCGCGGATATCGCGAACGAGACGCTGATCGTCTATCCGAGCACGCCACGGCCGAGCTTCGCCGATCAACAGCTGTCCGCGCTGCGCGACGGCGCGCTGGTGCCGGCGGCCGTTCACGAGGTGCGTGAGTTGCAGACGGCGCTCGGGCTCGTGGCCGCGCAGGTGGGCGTGTCGCTGGTGCCGGAGAGTGTGGAGGGGGTGCGCGTGAAGGGCGTGGTCTACCGGCGGTTGCCGGAGCCGGCCGCGACGTCGCCGATCATCATGAGCCGCCGGCTGCACGGCGAAAGCGCCGCCACGGCCGCGTTTTGCGCGATTGCGCGGGAGATGATCGTGCCGGCGGGGTAACGATCGTCATTGCCTCTACAAATCGCAACTAACGGTCTGTTTCGGCAAGCACCGGCAAATGCGGGAAGGGCGTCGCGGTCTCATGCCGCTCCGTGCAAAGTCGCGGGCCGGTTGTGCAAGCCGCCGGGCGCGTGAGCGTGCGCGGCGTCAGCGCTTTCCGTCGAGCGTTTCCGACGGCGATTCCCCGAACTTCTCCCGATACGCGATCGCGAAACGCCCAAGGTGCGTAAACCCGCAATCGAGCGCGACATCGGCGATCCGCCGGTCGGACGCCGTGCCGCGCAGCAGCTCGCGCGCATGGTCGAGCCGCGTCGCGCGCAGGTATTGCATCGGGCTCATCCCGCGGAACTGCAGGAACGCGTCGCGCAGCGTGCGTTCCGGCACGTTGGCGGCCTGGACGATATCGGCGAGCTGCAGCGGCTGCGCGTAGTGCGCGTTCACGAACTCCTGCGCGCGCCGCACGAAGCCCGGCGCCGGATCGCGGTGCGATGCCTGCAGCACGGACGGCGGGTGGCCTTCGATCAGCAGGTCGATCAGCAGGTGCTCGAGCTGCGACGCAACACGCGGGTTCGCGTTCGCGCGTTCGAGCAGTTCGGGCGACCGTGCGACGAGCATCAGCTGCTGGCGCCACGCGGCGAGCGCGGCGTCGCTGACGTGCAGCACGGGATCGAGCGTGGCGCGCGGGTCGCCTGTCAGCGAGCCGACGGTCGCCGCGTCGATGCGCAGCACGAACTGCTCGCAATCGGCCGACAGCACCGCGTCGAAACGCTCCCCGGGCGCGCACAGCACGCCGGTCTGGCCGTCGACGCCGAGTTGCCGCCCCATCGCGCGCACCTCGGCCCGGCCGGACAGGCAGAACATCAGCAGGTAGTAGCCGTCGACCGCGTCGACCTGCACGCGCATCGCGTCGCCGAACGCGATCGTGCCGATCCCGAGCCCGCCGAGCCTGACGAAATCCATGTGCGACGCACCACGCGTGCGGCCGTTCGGCAGCAGCGCATGCGGTTGCATCACGCGCGAGATCCGCTCGCGCGTCTCGTCGAGATCGCGGGATTCGAACAGCCGGTGCGCGCGCAGCGCGAGCGGCTCGAACGACGTTGGGGACATGGGCATCAGCCTTGGTGTAGACGGCCTGCGCTTCGATCCGATCAATAGGTCGCGATCGTGCGCCGGGCCGTATGTGCCGTCATGCTAGCGCAGAAATCCGCCGAAAGTGGATATTGCACCGCCGCAATCGCACTTTCCGGATAGACGGCGAATATTAGCTTTTCAAAAATCGGCTCCATGCATTCAACGAAACGGATCGACCAGGAGTCCGACATGGAGCAGACAGAATCGCCCGTCGTTTTCGCCGCCCGCGGCGACGCGTCCGACGTGACCTTCCCGCACGAAGACGGCTCGCGCGTGCCGTACAAAGTGTTCAGCTCACGCGCGGTCTACGATCGCGAGCAGGAGCGGATCTTTCGCGGCCCGACGTGGAACTTCGTCGCGCTGGAAGCGGAAATCCCGAACGCCGGCGACTTCAAGAGTACGTTCGTCGGCGATACGCCGGTGGTCGTCACGCGCACCGAGGACGGCACGCTTTCCGCGTGGGTGAACCGCTGCGCGCACCGCGGCGCGCAGGTGTGCCGCAAGTCGCGCGGCAACGCGAGCTCGCACACGTGCGTCTATCACCAGTGGAGCTTCGACAACTCGGGCAACCTGCTCGGCGTGCCGTTCCGGCGCGGCCAGAAGGGGATGTCCGGGATGCCGGCCGACTTCGACCCGAAGCAGCACGGGCTGCGCAAGCTGCGCGTCGACAGCTATCGCGGGCTCGTGTTCGCCACCTTCAGCGACGACGTGATGCCGCTGCCCGACTATCTCGGCGAGCAGATGCGCCCGTGGATCGACCGGATCTTCCACAAGCCCATCGAGTATCTCGGCTGTACGCGCCAGTATTCGAAGTCGAACTGGAAGCTGTACATGGAGAACGTGAAGGACCCGTATCACGCGAGCATGCTGCACCTGTTCCATACGACCTTCAACATCTTCCGCGTCGGGATGAAGGCGCGCTCGATTCCGGATGCGAACCACGGGCTGCACAGCATCATCACGGTGACGAAGACGGGCGACGACACGTCGGCCGCGTACAAGCAGCAGAACATTCGCTCGTTCGACGAAGGCTTCCATCTGGAGGACGAATCGATCCTCGATCTCGTGTCGGAATACGACGAGGACTGCACGAACCATATCCAGCCGATCTTCCCGCAGCTCGTGATCCAGCAGATCCACAACACGCTGGTCGCGCGGCAGATCCTGCCGAAAGGCCCCGACAACTTCGAACTGATCTTCCACTTCTTCGGCTACGCGGACGATACGCCCGAGCTGCGCGCGCTGCGCATCAAGCAGGCGAACCTCGTCGGGCCGGCCGGCTATATCTCGATGGAGGACACGGAGGCGACCGAGCTCGTGCAGCGCGGCACGGTGCGCGACGGCGACGCGACGTCGGTGATCGAGATGTCGCGCGGCAATCCGGACCAGCAGGACACGGTGATCACCGAAAGCCTGATCCGCAAGTTCTGGGTCGGCTACCAGAAGCTGATGGGCTATTGAAGCGGGAGCGCGGAATGATGGAAAACCTGACGGAAGACATGAAGACGTGGTTCGAGATTTACATGCTCCAGAACCGCTATATCGGGCACCTCGACAACGACCGGCTCGAAGCATGGCCGACGATGTTCACCGAGGACTGCACGTACGAAATCGTGCCGAAGGAAAACGCCGACCTTGGGCTGCCGGTCGGGATCGTCCACTGCACGAACCAGCGGATGCTGCGCGACCGCGTGGTGTCGCTGCGGCACGCGAACATCTACGAAGAACACACGTACCGGCACATGACGTCGGGCCTGACGATCGTCGCGGAACGCGACGGCGAGATCGACACGGAGAGCAACTACGTCGTCGTGCAGACGCGCAGCAACGGCGAGTCGAACGTGTACCAGGCCGGCAAGTACTACGACACGGTCGTGCGCACGCCGGACGGGCTGCGCTACAAGACCAAGCGGGTGATCTACGACACGTCGCGCGTGCAGACGCTGCTCGCCACCCCGATCTGATACGGAAGCAAGGAACAGACATGACCGAAGCAACGCTCGCCGAGTGGCATCCGCTTGGCACTTTCGACGAATTCTCAGAAGACGAACCGGCAGCGCGCGTCGCCGGCCAGAAGCCGATCGCCGTGTTCCGGATCGGCGACGAACTGTTCGCGATGCACGATCTCTGCACGCACGGCCATGCACGGCTGTCTGAAGGCTATGTGGAGGATGGCTGCGTCGAATGCCCGCTGCACCAGGGGTTGATCGACATTCGCACCGGCGCGCCGAAATGCGCGCCGATCACCGAACCGGTGCGGACCTATCCGCTCCGGATCGTCGACGGGCAGGTGGAAGTCAATGTCGGCTGATCCGTTCGTGATCGTCGGCGCCGGGCATGCCGCGCGGCGCACGGCCGAAGCGCTGCGCGAGCGCGATGCCGCGGCGCGCATCGTGATGATCGGCGCGGAGCGCGAGCTGCCGTACGATCGGCCTGCGCTGTCGAAGGATGCGCTGTTGACGGACGGCGGCGAGCAGCGTGCGTTCGTGCGCGATGCCGCGTGGTACGACGCGCAGCGCATCGAGCTGCGGCTCGGCACGCGTGTCGACGCGATCGAACGCGATGCGCAGCGCGTGCGGCTCGACGACGGCACGACGCTGCCTTACGCACGGCTCGTGCTCGCGACGGGCTCGCGGGTGCGCACGTTTGGCGGGGCGATCGACGAAGGCGTCAGGCCGCATTACGTCCGCACGGTCGACGACGCGCGTGTGTTGCGCACGCAGCTTTCGCCGGGCCGCCGCGTGGCGGTGCTCGGCGGCGGCTTCATCGGCCTCGAGGTCGCGGCGGCGGCGCGCCAGCTCGGTTGCGACGTGACGGTGATCGATCCGGCACCGCGCTTGCTGCAGCGCGCGTTGCCGGAAGTCGTCGGCGCGTATGCGCATCAGTTGCATGATGCGCGCGGCGTGGTCTTCCAGATGGCGACGCTGCCGCGCGCGATCCGTCGCGCACCGGGCGGCGGCGCGATCGTCGAGACCGATCGCGGCGACGTGCCGGCCGACCTCGTCGTGGTCGGCATCGGCGTGGTGCCCAATATCGAGCTGGCGCAAGCGGCGGGGCTCGATGTCGACAACGGGATACGTGTCGACGCGGGCTGCCGCACGGTCGATCCCGCGATCTTCGCGGCGGGCGAGGTGACGATGCATTTCAATCCGCTGCTCGGGCGTCACGTGCGGATCGAATCGTGGCAGGTAGCCGAAAACCAGCCGGCCGTCGCGGCCGCGAACCTGCTCGGCGCCGACGAGACCTATGCCGAGTTGCCGTGGCTGTGGTCCGATCAGTACGATTGCAACCTGCAGATGCTCGGGCTGTTCGGCAGCGAACGCACGATCGTCGTGCGCGGCGATCCGGGGAACGGGCCGTTCACGGTGTTCGGGCTGGGCGACGACGGCAGGATCGTCGCGGTGGCCGCGGCGAACCTGGGGCGCGACATCGGCGCGTCGCGCCGGCTGATCGCGGCGGGGGCGGTGCCCGATCCGGTGAAGCTCGCCGATCCGGCAGTGAACCTGAAGACGTTCATGTAGCAGGCGCACGGTCGTCCGGCCCGGCATGCGGGAGCGATGCCGGCCGGCGCCGTGCGCGATCCGCCGGTCCGATCCGCCGGAGTGCCGCCCGCACGATGGGTGGCGCAATGTTTGTCGGCAGCACCGCAACCGGTGCATATTAGCGGCATCGTTCGCCCGACCGGTTGCCCATGACGCCAGACAAAGCCCTCGAACTGAAACGCAGCAAGCGCCGCGCGCTGTGGCTGCTGCTGGCCGCCGTCGCGGTGTTCGTCACGACGATCCTGTTGCCGCGCGGCCCGTGGGTCGACGGCTTCAAGGCCGTGGCGGAAGCCGCGATGGTCGGTGCGCTCGCCGACTGGTTCGCGGTCGTCGCGCTGTTCCGCCGCGTGCCGATCCCGTTCGTGTCGCGCCATACCGAGATCATTCCGAAGAACAAGGACAAAATCGCCGACAACCTCGCGGTGTTCGTGCGCGAGAAGTTCCTCGGCCCCGACGCGCTTGCCGCGCAGATCCGCCAGCACGATCCCGCGCAGAAACTCGGCGCATGGCTCGGCGAACCGGCGAACACCGATGCACTCGGCGGCTATGTGACGAAGCTGATGAGTTTCGCGCTCGACATGACCGACGACGCGCGGATCCAGTCGTTCGTCCACGACGCATTTCGCGCGGTGATCGACCGGGTCGACCTGTCGCAATCGGCCGGCGCGATCCTCGACACGCTGACGAAGGACGGCCGCCACCAGGCGCTGCTCGACGACGCGATCGAACAGGTGGTCGACGTGCTCGACAAGGAGGAGAACCGCGAGGTGATCGCGGGCTTCATCGTCGAATGGCTGAAGACGCAGTACCCGAAGGTCGAGAAGATCATGCCGACGCAGTGGTTCGGCGAGAACGGCGCGCGGATGCTCGCGAGCGCGGTGAGCCGCGTGCTGGAAGGCGTGGCGGCCGACCCCGAGCACGAACTGCGGCAACGCTTCGACCGGACGGTGGTGCGCTTGACCGAGCGGTTGAAGCACGATGCCGCATTCATCGAGAAGGGCGAGGAGATCAAGCGCTATATCCGCGACGGCGCCGCGTTCAACGAGTATGTGCGCGACTTGTGGGATCAGTTGCGCGCGTGGCTGAAGGCCGATCTCGCGCGCCCGGATTCGGCGCTGCACCGGCAGGCCGCGACGCTTGGCGGCTGGCTCGGCGCACGGCTGGCGGAGAGCCCGGCATTGCGCGCGTCGCTGAACGAGCACGTCGAGAAGGCCGTGCACGAGATGGCGCCGGATTTCGCGGATTTCCTGATGCGTCACATCCGCGACACGGTGCGCAACTGGGATGCGCGCGAGATGTCGCGGCAGATCGAGTTGAACATCGGCAAGGATCTGCAATACATCCGCATCAACGGCACGCTGGTCGGCGGACTGATCGGGCTCGGGTTGTATCTGGTGTCGCTGGTGCCGCGCTGGGCGGCCGGCTGGCTGCACTGACACGGCCACCGGTATCGCGCGGCGGGCGCGACGGGCCGCATCCGTGCATCACGCGTGCGCTTTCGAGCCGTGCAGTTGCAGGCCGAGCGCCTTGATGACCTTCAGGATCGTGCCGAAGCTCGGGTTGCCGTCGTGCGACAGCGCCTTGTACAGCCCTTCGCGCGACAGGCCCGCATCGCGCGCGACCTGCGACATGCCGCGTGCACGCGCGATCACGCCGAGCGCGTGCGCGATGAAGGCCGGATCGTCGCCGGCTTCCTGCAGGCACGCTTCGAAGTAGTCGGCCATGTCGTCTTCGGTTTTCAGATGATCGGCCGAATCCCACGGCCGGGTGCTGATCTTGTCCATCGGTTACTCCATGTCGAGATGCGCGAGCATCGCGTGCGCGGCGCGGATGTCGGCCTGTTGCGTCGATTTATCGCCGCCGCAGAGCAGGATGACCCAGATCGTTCCGCGCCGGACGTAGTAGACGCGATAGCCGGGGCCGTGGTCGATCCGCATCTCGACGACCGGCGAGCCGGCGGACTTCCAGTCGCCCGGATTGCCCATCGAGAGACGATCGATGCGAGCCTGGATGCGGCGCTTCGCGACGCGATCCTGCAGGCCGGCGAACCAGGCGTCGAAGACGCCGGTGGTCCGGATGCTGAACGTAGGCGCACTGTAGGGCATGGATTGCAGTATGTCAACCATGGTTCACAGGTTTGGTGTGTTGAATTCCGTTGCCGCTACAGTAGGGCCGCCGGCTTGGTTTGCGTGCCAATTGGCCATTCGGCCGAAGTCGGGATCTTCCGAATCCGTCTACAATCAAAAGCATCTTTGCCGCCCGTGCGTGCTTGCCGCGCGCGGGCGGGTCCGTTTGTCCTCCGGTATCCGGAGGCGCCGCCGTGCAGCGCGTGTCGCGCGGCGGGCAGTGCCGTGGTTTGTGTCCAGTAGGTAAAGCGTCCGCGTGCCGTAGGCCGGCGCGCGTTCTGAACGCTGCGTGTCCGTAGGCCGGGCAGGCGGCATCAACCGAGAGTCCCCCATGAAAGCATCGGATCTGTTCGTGAAGGCGCTGGAAGCCGAAGGCGTCGAGTACGTGTTCGGCATTCCCGGCGAGGAAAACCTCGATCTGCTCGAATCGCTGCGGCGATCGAAGATCAAGCTCGTGCTGACCCGGCATGAGCAGGCGGCCGGGTTCATGGCCGCCACCTACGGCCGCCTGACGGGCCGTACCGGCGTGTGTATCGCCACGCTCGGGCCCGGCGCGACGAACTTCGTGACGGCCGCTGCGTATGCGCAGCTCGGCGGGATGCCGATGCTGATGATCACCGGGCAGAAGCCGATCAAGTCCAGCAAGCAGGGCCACTTCCAGATCGTCGACGTGGTCGACATGATGCAGCCGCTCACGAAGTTCACGCGGCAGATCGTGTCGATCGGCAACATCCCGTCGGCCGTGCGCGAGGCGTTCCGCCGCGCGGAGGAAGAGCGCCCGGGCGCCGCGCACCTCGAACTGCCGGAAGACATCGCGCACGAGGAGGGCGACGGCAAGCCGATCCCGCGCAGCTACAGCCGGCGGCCGGTGGCCGAGGAGAAGGCGATCGCGCATGCGGTCGACGCGATCCAGGCCGCGCGCCATCCGCTGCTGATGATCGGCGCAGGCGGCAACCGCAAGACCACCTGCAAGATGCTGCTCGAATTCGTCGACAAGACGGGCATCCCGTTCTTCACGACGCAGATGGGCAAGGGCGTGATCGACGAGACACACCCGCTGTGGCTCGGCAACGCGACGCTGTCCGATGGCGATTTCGTGCACCGCGCGATCGAGCATGCGGACTGCATCATCAACGTCGGCCACGACGTGATCGAGAAGCCGCCATTCTTCATGCGTACCGACGACAAGACCGTGATCCACGTGAACTTCCTCGGCGCGCAGGTCGATCCCGTCTACTTCCCGCAGATCGAGGTGGTGGGCGACATCGCGAACGCGGTGTGGCAGATGAAGGAGGCGCTCGCGCCGCAGCCGCACTGGGATTTCGCACGCTTCGCGATGATCAAGGAGCACTTCGACGCCCATCTGGAGAAGGGCCAGCACGACCCGCGCTTCCCGATGTACCCGGTGCGGATCGTCAACGATCTGTACAACGCAATGCCGGTCGACGGCATCGTCTGTCTCGACAACGGGATGTACAAGATCTGGTTCGCGCGGTACTGGCGCGCGCATGAGCCGAATTCGCTGCTGCTCGACAACGCGCTCGCGTCGATGGGCGCGGGCCTGCCGTCGGCGATCGCGACGAAGATCGTGCATCCGCAGCGCAAGGTGATCGCCGTGTGCGGCGACGGCGGCTTCATGATGAATTCGCAGGAGCTCGAAACGGCCGTGCGGCTGAAGCTCGACCTCGTCGTGATGATCCTGCGCGACGACGCGTTCGGGATGATCCGCTGGAAGCAGGAGAACATGAACTTCCCCGATTTCGCGATGACGCTGCAGAACCCCGATTTCGTGTCGTATGCGCAGAGCTACGGCGCGCACGGGCACCGCGTCGAATCGGCCGACGATCTCGAACCGCTGCTGCGCGAGTGTTTCTCGTCGCCGGGCGTGCACGTGATCGACGTGCCGATCGATTACTCGGACAACGAGCGCGTGCTGAACCGCGAGATCAAGCGCCTGTCGGCGCAACTCTGAATGTCCCGTTCACAGGAAGGAGTCGTTCCATGTTGAAGGAAACCTATCCGTACTACCTCGCCAACGAAGCCGTCTACGCGAACACCGATCTGGAAGTGACGGACAAGTTCAGCGGCAAGGTCGCGACGCGCGTCGCGATGGCCGACGCGAAGGCCATCGACGCGGCGATCGGCGCGGCGGTCGCCGCCGCGAAGCCGATGCGCGAGCTGCCGGCCTACAAGCGGCAGGCCGTGCTCGACCATTGCGTCGCGCGCTTCCGCGAGCGTTTCGACGAACTGGCCGAGGCGCTGTGCATCGAGGCCGGCAAGCCGATCAACGATTCGAAGGGCGAAGTAACGCGCCTGATCGACACGTTCCGCGTGGCGTCCGAGGAATCGGTGCGCATCGACGGCGAGATCATCAACCTCGAGATCTCCGCGCGTGCGCAGGGCTATACGGGCTACACGAAGCGCGTGCCGGTCGGCCCGTGCTCGTTCATCTCGCCGTTCAACTTCCCGCTGAACCTCGCCGCGCACAAGGTCGCGCCGGCGCTCGCGGCCGGCTGTCCGTTCGTGCTGAAGCCGGCGAGCCGCACGCCGATCGGCGCGCTGATCATCGGCGAGGTGCTCGCGGAAACCGACCTGCCGAAGGGTGCGTTCTCGGTGCTGCCCGCGCATCGCGACGGCGCCGACCTGTTCACGACCGACGAGCGCTTCAAGCTGCTGTCGTTCACGGGTTCACCGGCCGTCGGCTGGGCGCTGAAGGAGAAGGCCGGCAAGAAGAAAGTCGTGCTGGAACTCGGTGGCAACGCGGCCGCGATCGTCGATGCGGACCAGCGCGACCAACTCGACTACGTGGTCGAGCGCCTTGCGTTCGGCGCGTACTACCAGTCGGGCCAGAGCTGCATCGGCGTACAGCGGATCCTCGTGCATGCCGATCTGTACGACGCGCTGCGCGAGAAGCTGATCGCGAAGACGCGTTCGCTGAAGATGGGCGATCCGAAGGATCCGTCGACGTTCGTCGGCCCGATGATCTCCGAATCCGAGTCGCGTCGGCTGTCGGGCTGGATGGACGCGGCGGTCGCGGCAGGCGCGAAGATCGTCGCGGGCGGCAAGGTCGACGGCGCGATGTTCGAGGCGACGCTGCTGGAAAACGTCGGGCATGAGCAGGACCTGTACCGGAAGGAGGCGTTCGGCCCCGTTGCGATCCTCGAGAAGTTCGACCGCTTCGACGACGCGCTCGCGCGCGTGAACGACAGCGACTTCGGGCTGCAGGCCGGCGTGTTCACCGATTCGCTCACGCATGCGCAGCGCGCGTGGGACGAGCTGGAGGTCGGCGGCGTCGTGATCAACGACGTCCCGTCGTTCCGCGTCGACAACATGCCGTACGGCGGCGTGAAGGATTCGGGCCTCGGCCGCGAAGGGATCCGCTACGCGATCGAGGACATGACCGAGCCGCGGCTGATGGTCGTGCGGCGCCGGTAGCGCGCGGGCAGGCAGCGCGGTGCCGCAGCGGCACGCGGGCGGGCGATCAGGCCGGCCCGCGTGCCGTTTTTCATGGCGGCGCGTGCAGCGGGCCGGTGCCGGGTCTGCATCGTGCGGGTACCGTGCCCGCATCGCGCGGCGGGCTGCCCGAACGCGCTCGACTGCGGGCCTCGCCTCGTGATGTAATCGCGCGAAACTGCCGACCGGGGTACGACGCCGGAAAGCGCGAATTCATTCTTCACGAGGTCGTTTCATGTCTCCCGTCTCGGCATTCAAGCTGGTTTTGTTGTCATTCCTTGCGATCGTCGCGCTCGAATGCATCGCCAAGCGGCTGCGGCTGCCGCCTGCCGCCGCGCTGTTGATCGGCGGCATCGGCATCGCGTTCATCCCCGGCCTGCCGCCGATCAATCTCGATCCCGAACTGGTGCTGCTGGTGTTCCTGCCGCCGCTGCTGATGGACGGCGCGTACTTCTCGGTGTGGGAGGAGTTCAAGCGCAACGTCGGCGGCATCCTGCTGCTCGCGATCGGCGCGGTCGTGTTCACGACGTTCGCGGTCGGCTTCGCCGTGCACTGGGTGGCGCCGTCGCTGCCGTGGGCCGCGTGCTTTGCACTCGGCGCGATCGTGTCGCCGCCCGACGCCGTTGCCGCGAAGGCCGTGCTCGAACGCGTCGCGCTGCCGCGCCGGCTGATGGTGCTGCTCGAAGGCGAGAGCCTGCTGAACGATGCGGCCGGCCTCGTGCTGTTCCGCTTCGCGGTCGCGGCCGCGCTTACCGGTGCGTTCAGCCTCGAGCACGCGGTCGTGCGCTTCGCGGAGCTCGGGCTCGGCGGCGTGGCGATCGGCTTCGCGGTCGGCAAGCTCGTCGTGTGGTTCCTGAAGCAGCTCGACGACGACTATCTCGTGATCACCGTCGCGGTGATCGCCGGCTGGATCGCCTATATCGCGGGCGAAATGGTCGAAGTGTCCGGCGTGATCGCCACCGTCACGGCCGGCATGATCATCGGCTGGCATCAGCACGAGGTGTTCTCGGCGGCCGTGCGCACGCGCGGCACCGCGTTCTGGCAGGTCATCGTGTTCCTGCTCGAAGCGATGGTGTTCGTGCTGATCGGGCTGTCGCTGCGCGGCGCGGTCCACCGGCTCGGCGGCTTCGAGCAGGTGCTCGCGACGATGGTGCCGCCGATGCTCGCGGTGCTGGCGGCCGTGATCGTGTCGCGCTTCGTGTGGATCTACGCGGTCGAGGCGCTGAAATGGCCGGTGCGCGGGGTCGCGCGGCGCGGCGAAGCGCCCGACTGGAAGGCCGCGACGATCATGAGCTGGGCCGGGATGCGCGGCGTCGTCACGCTGGCGATCGCGCTGTCGCTGCCCGAGGCGATGCCCGGCCGCGACGTGATCCTGGTCGCGTCGTTCGCGGTGATCCTCGTCACCGTGCTGCTGCAGGGCACGACGATCGGCCCGCTGATCCGGCTGTTGCGCCTGCCGCAGCGCGAAGAGCGCGCGGCGCATCACCTGACCGAGCCGCAGACGTGGGCGTACGTCGAGGCGGCGCAGCTCGCGGCGATCCAGCCGCTCGTGCGCGATGAGAACGGGGTCGTGATCCATCCACGCCTGCTCGAGCAGTACACGTACCGTGCGGAATTGACGGAAAGGGCGAAGAACGAGCCCATGTATCCGGCAGAAGTACGTGCCGCGCACTACGACGTCGTGCTGGCCGCGATCAAGGCCGGGCGCGCGGAACTGTTGCGCCTGCACCGATCGGGCCACATTCACGACGAGATGCTGCATGCGCTCGAGCGCGACCTCGACCTGCAGGAAGTGTCCGCGCAGCACGCGCGAGGGTAAGACCGCACACCTGCGTCATCCCGCCATCAAGCGGCCGGCGCCAGCCGGCCCGAAGCGCGCCCGGGCCAATCGTTGCCCGGCGCGCTTTTTTGCTTCCTCCCGCCGGCCGATTCGGCGCATTTCCATCCGGCCCTTAAATGCTGCAAACAGCCAGCCTTGCAGCGCATGCAAACCTTATCGCGCCGGTCCCGCAAACGTTATCGTCTTTCGAATCCGGAAATGATCTGATTTAACTGTTTCCGTCTCTTTCTGCATATTTGGCAAAACTAAACCGGATTGAGATAGATGCTGTGTTCTAATTTCATTTAGAATCAGCCGGTTATGTTTATTGAGAGAAAGGATGCGGAGGTAATGCGGCCGCCAACGGGGAAGAAATCGGCGTCCGGTGCCCTGCAAGGCAGTGCTGACAGGCCAAATCGGCGGAATCAGGTGGGGCTTTCAACCGCCAAAATAAGATAGCGTCCAAGCCGGATAAACAACTCCTATGAAAGAATCGATTGGAGAATCGGCGTTTGAAACTGTATTTATGAAAGAATCGAGCGGTGATAATGCCTCGGATTGTCTTGAATCGGGGTTATCGGTCCTTCTCGTCGACGATCAACCGTTCGTCGGCGAGGTGATCCGACGCGCATTGCGCAGCGAACACGACATCGACCTGCACGTGTGCACTGACGCGCACCGGGCGATGGCGGTCGCCCGCGACGTGAAGCCGACGGTCATCCTGCAGGATCTCGTGATGCCGGAGATCGACGGCCTCGATCTCGTCCGTGCGTGGCGCGCGGACGCCGGCACCGCTCGCGTGCCGATCATCGTGCTGTCCGCGAAGGAGGAGCCGATCGTCAAGCGCGAGGCGTTCATCGCCGGCGCGAACGACTATCTGGTGAAGCTCCCCGACGCGATGGAGCTGGCCGCCCGTATCCGCTATCACTCGAATTCGTACCTGATGTCCCGGCAGCGCGACGAGGCGCTCGATTTCCTGTCGCACGACATGCGTTCGCCGCAGACGTCGATCCTCGCGCTGCTCGACGTTTACCGGACCGAGCACGGCGAGATGCCGGCGATCATGGAGCGCATTGCCGGCCATGCGCGGCGCGCGCTCGCGCTTGCCGACGGCTTCATCCACCTGACCCGCGCGCAGTCCGAGCGCCGCGCGCACGAGGTCGTGAGTCTCAACGAGATCGTGCTCGACGCCGTCGACCAGCTGTGGGAGAAAGCGGCCGGGCTCGGCAGCCGGGTCGTCGCGCACGTGCCCGATACCGAGTGCGTGACGATGGGCGACCGCATGATGCTGACGCGCGCGGTCGCGAACCTGATCGACAACGGGCTGAAGTACGGCCCGGCCGGCACGGACGTGCACTGCACGCTGAGCAGCGAGGACGGTGCATGGCTGATCGGCGTCGAGGATACCGGCGCCGGTATCGCGCCGGAGCAGCGCACGGCCGCGACCGAGTCGTTCGTGCAGCTCGAATCCGCGCATGGCGCGGCGCGCGGCGGCTTCGGCCTCGGTCTCTCGTTCGTCCGCGCGACGGCGGCGCGGCATCGCGGCCAGATCCTGATGCGCAATACGGCGCGCGGCTTCATGGTCGCGCTTCGGCTGCCGGCGCAAGCGGAGCGGTGATGTCGCGGCGCGGCCTGCCGGCGCCGCGCTGCCCGCAG
>NZ_JAAGPO010000143.1:0-27843 GCF_017104825.1 Burkholderia sp. Ac-20345
GGATATGCCTATCCCGGCATCTATCAATACGCCGTGCAGCATTACCCCGATGCGCCGGTGGGCAGCGTTACGACTTCGGGTGTTCTTGGCTCGCTGGGCATAAGTGGAGTGCAGGCAAGCTGGGGCCGCCCGAACCGCCACGGAAATCGGTGACATACCAACCCGAACCCTTCAACTGGAAGCCCGCAGCAGTGACCTGCTTGCGAAACGCATCCTTCCCGCATTCCGGGCACTGCGACAGCGGCGCGTCGCTCATCTTCTGGAGCACGTCCTTCGCGAAACCACACGCTTCGCATCGATAGGCGTAGATCGGCATGATATTTTTCCCGCGGAAACTGGAAACAGCTTGCAAAACCTTGAATTATAGCCGAAACCCTGCCGCGCTCCGGCAATGGCCGCGACACCCGCGCATCAGCGGCGGCGCCACGTGAGCCAGCGCTCGTGCCCTTCGAACACGGGCAGCGAATCGGTCACGGGCAAATCCTCGATCAATTCGAAGTGCGGCGTGAGCAGCGCATCGAGTTCGGCACGTTCGATTCCGAACGGCGGCCGGTACGTAAAGAAATCGGCCTGCTCGACGACACCCGCATGCGCGCCGAGCTGCGCCTTCGCGGCAGCCACCGCCTGTGCGGCGAAGTCGATCGCACGCACGGGCCAGCCGGCTTCGGCCAGCCACCCGGCTTCCTGGGCGCTGCCGCAGCCCGGAATCAGCACCGCGCACGGCTCGAGCCGGTGCGCGAACACGCTGAAACCATCGGGCACGCCACCGAATTCCCACGGCGTCACGCCACGCTCGAAACGCTCGTCCCAGAACGACGCGTTGCCGGGATCGCGCGTCGCGAAATCGGCGGCGGCCGGTGTGACGGGTTGCTTCGGATCGGACATCGCCCTGCTCCCCTCGGTCATGTGCCGTATGCGAGCGCGAGCAGCACGCGCGCAACGAGCGCGCCGACGCCGACGGCAAGGCCGAAGATCAGCAGCGCCTGCAGCAGCCTGTTCGTCCGCTTCTGCTCGACGAGAACCTGACGCATCAGTTCCTCGCTCGCCGCGCGCGGCGCGTCATGGCGCGCCGCCATCGCGTGGTGGATCAGGCGCGGCAGTTGCGGCAGCGTCTTGCTCCACTGCGGCGCCTCGACCTTGAAACGCTCGTACCAGCCGCGCAGGCCGATCTGCTCGGCCATCCAGCGTTCGAGGTATGGCTTCGCGGTCTTCCACAGGTCCAGTTCAGGGTCGAGCGAGCGGCCGAGCCCCTCGACGTTCAGCATCGTCTTCTGCAGCAGCACGAGCTGCGGCTGGATCTCGACGTTGAAACGGCGCGACGTCGAGAACAGGCGCATCAGCACCTGGCCGAGCGAGATGTCCTTCAGCGCGCGGTCGAAATACGGCTCGCACACTGCGCGAATCGCGCTTTCGAGCTCCTCGACGCGCGTTTCCGGCGGCACCCAGCCCGATTCGAGGTGGAGCGTCGCGACGCGGTGATAGTCGCGCTTGAAGAACGCGAGGAAGTTCTGCGCGAGGTAGTTCTTGTCGAAATCGGACAGCGCACCGACGATCCCGAAATCGAGCGCGACGTAGCGGCCGAACGTGTTCGGATCGAGGCTCACCTGGATGTTGCCCGGGTGCATGTCCGCATGGAAGAAGCCGTCGCGGAACACCTGCGTGAAGAAGATCTCGACGCCTTCGCGCGCAAGCTTCTTGATGTCGACGCCGGCCGAACGCAGCGTCTCGACCTGGCTGATCGGCACGCCGGTCATGCGCTCCATCACGAGCACCTGCGACGTCGAGAAATCCCAGAACATCTCGGGCACGAGCAGCAGGTCGAGGCCCGCGAAATTGCGGCGCAGCTGGCTGCCGTTGGCGGCCTCGCGCATCAGGTCGAGTTCGTCGTGCAGGTACTTGTCGAATTCGGCGACGACCTCGCGCGGCTTCAGGCGCCGGCCGTCGGCCCACATGCGTTCGGTCCAGATCGCGATATCGCGCATCAGCGCGAGGTCGGAATCGATCACGGACAGCATGTTCGGGCGCAGCACCTTGACGGCGACGGCCTTGCCCGCGTGCTGGCCCTGCTTGAGCTTCGCGAAATGCACCTGCGCGATCGACGCGCTCGCGATCGGCTCGCGCTCGAATTCGTCGAACAGCTCGTCGACCGGCGCACCGAGCGACTTCTCGATGATCCCGATCGCGACCGCCGAATCGAACGGCGGCACCTGGTCCTGCAGTTTCGCGAGTTCGTTCGCGAAATCGACCGACAACAGGTCGCGGCGCGTCGACAGCACCTGGCCGAACTTCACGAAGATCGGGCCGAGGCTTTCGAGCGCGTGACGCAGCCGCACGGCAGGCGGATCGGAATAGCGGCGGCCGATCGTCGTGATCCGCAACAGCAGCTTCACGCGCCGGTCGTCGATCCGGGACAGCATCACTTCGTCGAGACCAAAGCGGATGACGGTGTAGACAATCTTGATGAAACGGAAAATGCGCATGCCCTGCGGCCCCTCAGTGCGCGCCGCGCGGGCCGGAACCCGTGCGCGCGCCGATTTTTTGTTCGAGTCGCTCGACCCGCTTTTCGACCCGTGCGAGCGCATCGCGTGCGCGCGCCAGTTCGGCGTCGAAGCCGCCGAGCGACGCGCGCCGGACGACCTGCGGGTTCTCGTCGAGCCAGTATTCGGCGACGGAATCGAGCACGTTGCGGCCGGTGCGTCGCGCGCGTGCACCGGCGTCGCGCACGACCGTCGCGATCCGGTATGCCGCCGCGTCGCCGACCAGCTTCGCGAGATCTTCTTCAGGTTCCCAGCGCAGGTGCTCGGCCAGCTTCGCGATCTGCGTCGCGAACTCCGCGTCGCCCTCGATCTTCACGTGCTTCATCACGGCCGCCTGGCCGCCCTGCAGGAACGCGGCGACGGCATCGCCGGCGAGCGCGATCGACACGTCGACCTGTTGCGCATCATGCGCTTCGACGGCCGACAGATAGCCGTCGGGCTGCACCAGCAGCGTGAGCGTAACGGGGGGCACGTCGATCCGGGCAGTCTTGCCCGCATACGGAATCAGGCGGTCGCGCGCCCACGATTCGCGGGCGAGCAGGTGATTGACGGCAGCAGCAAAAGGCTTGGCGGCAAAGGTCATCGGGCTGAGAAAGAAAAAACCCGCGCAGGCCGGGCGCCCACGCGGGTTTCTATTGTAACGTCGGATCGTCAGCAGACCGTGCCTGACCACACACCCGGGCGGCAAGCGGTCGCAGTGCGGCGGCCGTCGCCCGGGTGATCGGCGGCGCGGGCCGCCGGTCACGCTCAGTGCGTGTTGATCTGCTGGATGCCCGCGAGCAGCCAGCCCTGACCGCCCGACTTCGACAGGTTCCACACCTCGTCGAACGGCGCGGCCGACGCATTCGCCGATTCGCGGATCAGGCCGTGGAAGCGCACGCTCGCCGACTGCTCGATGCCGCGATCCTCGATCGCGACCAGTTCCGCGTCGAGCTGCACGACGTCGGTCTGGTTCGACTCGTTGCCGCGCGAATCGAGGTCGATCTTGATCTCGGCGAACATTTCGGGCGTCGTGAACTCGCGGATGTCGGCCAGGTTGCCCTGGTCCCACGCAGCCTGCAGGCGCACGAAATAAACCTTCGAGCTACGCAGGAACGCTTCGGTGTCGAAGCCGGCCGGCACCTGCAGCGGTGCTGCCGCAGCAGTCGCTGCCGCGCCGGTGGCCGCGGCACCGCCGCCGAACACGCCTTGCGCTTCGTTCGCGTAGCTGCTGCCGCTACCCGCATAGTTGCTGCCCGTGCTGCCCTGCTGGAACGACGGGCTTTGCGAGTAGCCGCCCGACGACGACGCCGAGCCGCCGACCGAGTATGCCGGCTCCTGCGGACGACGGCGGTTCATGAACTTGCGGATCAGCCAGATGCCGACCGCCGCGAGCAGCGCGATCACGATGATGTTCGCCATCATGCTCGCGAACGCGCCGCCCAGGCCGAAGTGCGACAGCAGCGCCGCGATGCCGAGACCGGCCGCGAGACCGGCGATCGGCCCGAGCCAGCGCGAGCGGTTGGGCTGCGCGGCCGGCGCGGGCGCGGCCGGATTCGCACGCTGCGCCTGCGACGGCGCGGCCTGCTGCATCGGCTGCTGCGCGGGCGGCGTGGCCTGGCGCTGCGTGACGGTGGAATTCTGGCGGCCGATGCTGCGCCCGCCGCCCATGCGCTTGGCTTCGGCGTCGAGCGATGCGAACGTGCCGGCCGTGAGCAGGCCGACCATCAGCAGCGTGCCGACCCGTCGAGCCCACGGCTTCGACGGCTTGCTACGGTTGAACAACGAACGCGATTGAAACATCAGTTTCTCCGGATGTAAGACAAATGTATGGAAAGAGCCCCTTAGTACTTGGCTCCCATGTGTAAAGCTACCACGCCACCTGACAAATTGTAATATTTGACGGCATCGAGGCCCGCTTGTTCCATCATCGTCTTCAGCGTGTCCTGATCGGGGTGCATCCGAATAGATTCCGCAAGATACCGGTAACTTTCAGCATCTTTCGCGAACTTGTCGCCAAGCCACGGTAATACTTTGAAAGAATACAGATCGTACGCTTTTTTCAGCGGATCCCAGACTTTCGAGAATTCCAGCACCATCACGCGGCCGCCGGGCTTCGTCACGCGGCGCATCTCGGCCAGCGCGGCATCCTTGTGCGTCATGTTGCGCAGTCCGAACGCGACCGTGACCACATCGAAGTAGTTGTCCGGAAAGGGAATTTTCTCCGCGTCGCACAGCAGCGACGGCGTCACGATGCCCTTGTCAAGCAACCGGTCGCGGCCGACGCGCAGCATCGATTCGTTGATGTCCGTGTGCCAGACCTCGCCCGTCGGCCCGGCCGCCTTCGCGAACGACCGGGTCAGGTCGCCGGTGCCGGCCGCAAGGTCGAGCACCTTGAAGCCGGGACGCACGTTCGCCTGCGCGATCGTGAACGCCTTCCACGCGCGGTGCATGCCCGCCGACATCAGGTCGTTCATCAAATCGTAGTTGCTCGCGACCGAATGGAACACACCCGCCACTTTCTTCGCTTTTTCGTTTTCCTCGACGCTTTCGAAGCCGAAGTGGGTTTTGCTCATCGCGTTGATCCTCAGTAAATGGCAAGACGGCGCCGAGCGGGCGCCGTCGAATTTCAGTGGCAGTGGCCGTGCGACGCGCTCGCCGCCGGCATCGGGGCGTCGCGCTCGACGCCCGCCGCCTTCAGTTTGTCGAAATAGTCGCGCCACAGCGCGTCCTGCTGCGTGGCCAGTTCGTACAACAGGTCCCACGAGTAGATGCCGGTCGAATGGCCGTCGGAAAACGTCGGCTGCAGCGCGTAGTTGCCGACGCCCTCGAGCGCGGTGATCGTCACTTCGCGCTTGCCCGTCTGCAGCGTCTCCTGGCCGGGCCCGTGGCCGCGCACCTCGGCCGACGGCGAATACACGCGCATCAGCTCGAACGGAATCCGGAAACTGTCGCCGTTCGGGTACTGCAATTCGAGCACGCGCGACACCGCGTGCACGACGACGCCGGACGGAATCGGCGTCGTGGAAGTCAAACCGCTCATGGCTGCCTCGAATCGGTCATGCGTTGAATTTCCTCGCGCACCGCATTGTGCAGCAGCGAGGCCTGCGCGGCGCGCGTGCGCAGCAGCGCCTCGGACACGCTGCGCTGGCGCGGCGCCCATACGGGCTGCGGGAAGTGTGCGTCGTTCGAAAAGCGCGGGATCACGTGCCAGTGCACATGCGGCACCATGTTGCCGAGGCTCGCGAGATTCACCTTGTTCGGCTGCATCACGCGGCGCACGGCCCGCTCGACCGCGTAGACCACGCGCATCAGGTGGGCCCGGTCGGGCTCGCCGAGATCGGAGAATTCGGCCACGTGCGCGCCCCAGATCACCCGGCAGAAGCCCGGGTAGTCGTGCTCGCCCGTCGCGAGAACGACGCGCAGCGCATCGTCCTGCCAGAGCAGCTCGCCGCCGTCTTCACGGCAAAACACGCATTCCATCGTCGCTCCCATGTGGACGGGCGCCGGCATTGCTGCGCCGGCGCCCGCTCATTCCTGGCCCGGTCGGGCGGTCGTCATGCCCGCATTAGACCAGCACGCGCTCGATCCCGCCATTGTTCGCGCGTGCGACATAATCGGCCATCCAGTTTTCGCCGAGCACCTGGCGCGCGATTTCGACCACGATGTAGTCGGCTTCGAGGTTCGCATCCTCGCTGTAGCGCGACAGGCCCTGCAGGCACGACGGGCAGCTCGTCAGGATCTTCACGTCCGGGCCGTTCGCGGCCGCGGCGGCCGGTGCCGGCGCGTTGCCGGCCACGACCGGGATGCTGCGCAGCTTCGCGGCACCCTTGCGGATCTCCTCTTCCTTGCGGAAGCGGACCTGCGTCGAAATGTCCGGGCGCGTGACCGCGAGCGTGCCCGACTCACCGCAGCAGCGCTCGTTCTTCTCGATCTTGTAGCCGTCCTTCTCCGCGCCCATCAGCTCGTTGACGAGCTTCACCGGGTCCATCGTCTTGATCGGCGTGTGGCACGGGTCGTGATACATGTAGCGCGTGCCCGTCACGCCATCCAGCTTCATCCCCTTCTCGAGCAGGAACTCGTGAATGTCGATGATCCGGCAGCCCGGGAAGATCTTGTCGAATTCGTAGCCGGCGAGCTGGTCGTAGCACGTGCCGCACGACACGACCACCGTCTTGATGTCGAGGTAGTTCAGCGTGTTCGCGACCCGGTGGAACAGCACGCGGTTGTCGGTGACGATCTTCTCGGCCTTGTCGTACTGACCCGAACCGCGCTGCGGGTAGCCGCAGCACAGGTAGCCCGGCGGCAGCACCGTTTGCACACCGGCCTCCCACAGCATCGCTTGCGTCGCGAGACCGACCTGCGAGAACAGGCGCTCGGAGCCGCAGCCCGGGAAATAGAACACCGCTTCCGAATCGACGGTGGTCGACTTCGGGTTGCGGATGATCGGCACGATCTTGTTGTCCTCGATGTCGAGCAGCGCGCGCGCCGTCTTCTTCGGCAGGTTGCCCGGCATCTTCTTGTTGACGAAGTGGATCACCTGCTCGACCACGGGCGGCTTGCCGACCGTCGCCGGCGGATGCTGCGTCTGCTTCGTCACGACTTTCTTCAGCATGTCGTTCGCGAAGCGCTGCACCTTGTAGCCGACGCCCATCATCACGCTGCGCGCGACGTTGATCGTCTGCGGGTTGGTCGCGTTCAGGAAGAACATGCCCGCCGCATTGCCGGCGTTGAACTTCTTCTTGCCCATCTTGCGCAACAGGTTGCGCATGTTCATCGTGACGTCGCCGAAGTCGATCTTCACCGGGCACGGCGTCGCACACTTGTGGCATACCGTGCAGTGGTCGGCCACGTCGTTGAACTCGTCCCAGTGCTTGATCGACACGCCGCGGCGCGTCTGTTCTTCGTACAGGAACGCCTCGACCAGCAGCGACGTCGCGAGAATCTTGTTGCGCGGGCTGTACAGCAGGTTCGCGCGCGGCACGTGGGTCGCGCACACCGGCTTGCACTTGCCGCAGCGCAGGCAGTCCTTCACCGAATCGGCGATCGCGCCGATGTCGGACTGCTTCATGATCAGCGACTCGTACCCCATCAGCCCGAAGCTCGGCGTATACGCGTTGCGCAGATCGGCGCCTTCGAGCAGCTTGCCCTTGTTGAAGCGGCCGTTCGGGTCGACGCGCTGCTTGTACGCGCGGAATTCGGCGATCTCGTCGTCGGTGAGGAACTCGAGCTTCGTGATGCCGATGCCGTGCTCGCCGGAAATCACGCCGTCGAGCGAACGCGCGAGCGTCATGATGCGTGCGACCGCCGCGTGGGCGTCCTGCAGCATCTCGTAGTTGTCGGAGTTGACCGGCAGGTTGGTGTGGACGTTGCCGTCGCCCGCGTGCATGTGCAGCGCGACGAACACGCGGCCGCGCAGCACCTGCTTGTGGATCGCCTGCGCCTCGTCGAGGATCTGCTTGAACGCGCCGCCGTTGAAGATCGCGCGCAGCTCCGCGCGAATCTCCTGCTTCCACGAGATGCGCACCGTGCGGTCCTGCGTGATGTGGAACACGGTCGCGCCCGGCTGCTCGTCCGCGCGGTCGGCGAACTTCTCGGCGAGCGCCTCGTAACCGAGCTGCACCAGGTAGTGCTGCGCCTCGCGCAGCGGCTGGTCGAGCCGGTCGCGCACGAATTCCCAGCGCGCGCGCACGCGCTTGAGCAGCTCCAGCGCCTGCTGGACGCGGTCTTCGAGCAGTTCGGCGCTCGGGATCTCGTTCGCGTCGTCAGTCTTGCCGAGCGGCAGGTTGCCGGCGCGGAAGAACGCTTCCAGCGCGTCGACGAGTTGCAGCTTGTTCTTCAGCGACAGCTCGATGTTGATCCGCTCGATGCCGTCGGTGTACTCGCCCATCCGGTTCAGCGGGATGACGACGTCTTCGTTGATCTTGAACGCGTTCGTGTGCTTCGCGATCGCGGCCGTGCGGCTGCGGTCGAGCCAGAAGCGCTTGCGCGCCTCCGCGCTGACCGCGACGAAGCCTTCGCCGCTCTTGCCGTTCGCCATCCGGATCACTTCGGACGTGGCGTGCGCGACCGCATCGGCATCGTCGCCGACGATGTCGCCGATCAGCACCATCTTGGGGAATGAATTGCGCTTGCTCTTGGTCGCGTAGCCGACCGCGCGCAGGTAGCGCTCGTCGAGGTGCTCGAGGCCCGCGAGGATCGCGCCGCCCTGCTTCGACGTTTCGAACAGGTAGTCCTTGATCTCGACGATGCTCGGGATCGCCTCGCGCGCCTGGCCGAAGAATTCGAGGCAGACGGTGCGCGTGTGCGCGGGCATCTTGTGCAGCACCCAGCGCGCGGACGTGATGAGCCCGTCGCAGCCTTCCTTCTGCACGCCCGGCAGGCCGGCGAGGAACTTGTCGGTCACGTCCTTGCCGAGCCCTTCCTTGCGGAACCGGCGGCCTTCGATCTCGAGCATCTCGCTCTTCAGCAGCTTCTCGCCCGGCGCATACGCGCCGTCGAACCACTTCAGCTCGAAACGCGCGACCGCGATGTCGTGGATCTTGCCCTGGTTGTGCTCGTGGCGCGTGACTTCGAGCCAGTTGCCGTCCGGGTCGACCATCCGCCACCAGGCCAGGTTGTCGAGCGCGGTGCCCCACAGCACGGCCTTCTTGCCGCCCGCGTTCATCGCGACGTTGCCGCCGATGCACGATGCGTCGAGCGAGGTCGGATCGACCGCGAACACGTAGCCGGCCGCTTCCGCCGCCTCGGTCACGCGGCGCGTGACGACGCCCGCGCCGGAGAAAATCGTCGGCACCTTGTGCGCGACGCCCGGCAGCTCGGTCAGCTCGACCGCGCCGAGTTGTTCGAGCTTCTCGGTGTTGATCACCGCGGAGAACGGCGTGAGCGGCACCGCGCCGCCCGTGTAGCCGGTGCCGCCGCCGCGCGGGATCACGGTCAGGCCGAGCTCGAAGCAGGCCTTGATGAGACCGGCGATCTCGGCTTCGCTATCGGGGGTCAGCACGACAAACGGGTATTCGACGCGCCAGTCGGTCGCGTCGGTCACGTGCGACACGCGCGACAGCCCGTCGAAACGGATGTTGTCCTTCTGCGTGCAGCGGCCGAGCGCCTTGGTTGCGCGGCGGCGCAGGTCGGCCATCTTCTCGAATTCGTCGGCGAACTCGTTGACCGCGCGCTGCGCGGCGGTTTCGAGCATCTCGACGCGCGATGCGCGTTCGCGGCCCGCGTCGTCGCGGTGCTCGGTGAGATCCGCGCTGCGGCGCTTGCCGATTTCGGTCAGGCGGTGGTTCAGCGCCTCGATCAGCAGCGCGCGGCGCTTCGGATTGTCGAGCAGGTCGTCCTGCAGGTACGGGTTGCGGCGAACGACCCAGATGTCGCCGAGCACTTCGTACAGCATCCGTGCCGAGCGGCCCGTGCGGCGCTCGGCGCGCAATTCGTCGAGCACCGACCACGCCTCTTCGCCGAGCAGGCGGATCACGATCTCGCGATCCGAGAAGGACGTGTAGTTATAGGGAATCTCGCGCAAGCGGGGCGCGGGGTCGGAGGCGACGGCGGCGGCCGCGCCATGCGGATCGAAAACTTGTGGTGCGTTCATGTTCGGACGACTCGGAGGGCCGATACACCGTGCACGGGCGTCGGCAAGCGCGTGGGCGCAATCTTGGGGAAATCTGTTCTGTTACCAGGCGCGCGGCTGTCCTTCATGGGGCCGGAGCGGGCGACTCGCCCCTCCTGGCCGGCGACAGGGCCTGGCGGCACTCGGAACCATCAGCACGATCGCGCGCGGCGCGCATGCCGTTCCGCCGCGGGGGTAGCTGCGCGCGGCGTCGGCTTCAACGGTGCGATCCGAGGGTGCCTCTGCATCTTCCGATCCTTGATTCAAAACGGAATTCTAACCCATGATCGGGCCATGCGTGACACGTCGGACAGGTCGTGGGGCTATCGCCGCGAGCCGCGCCAGGCCTGGCTCGGCGCGATTTCGTGCGACCATTCGCCGTCCGTCCGGTCGGTAACCATGCGGTTAAACCGGTAAAAACGGCGCCGCGAGCACGCCGGCGCCCCACCCGCGCGGCCCCGCAAAGGTGCTCTCGGCATGCCGCTTGCATGCGGGCGGACCCTTGGCGCTATCATTGATCCTTTACCGTCTGCTTCCGCACTGCACGCGAGCGCCCATGGCATCCCACGATTACCTGAAGAAAATCCTCACCGCGCGCGTCTACGACGTCGCGATCGAGACGGAACTCGAATCCGCCCGCAACCTGTCGGCCCGGCTGCGCAATGCGGTCTACCTGAAGCGCGAGGACAACCAGCCGGTGTTCTCGTTCAAGCTGCGCGGCGCGTACAACAAGATGGCGCACATTCCGACGGACGCGCTCGCCCGCGGCGTGATTACGGCGTCGGCCGGCAACCACGCGCAGGGTGTCGCATTCTCGGCGGCCCGGATGGGCGTGAAGGCCGTGATCGTCGTGCCGGTCACGACGCCGCAGGTGAAGGTCGACGCGGTGCGCGCGCACGGCGGCCCGAGCGTCGAGGTGATCCAGTCCGGGGAGTCGTACAGCGACGCGTATGCACACGCGGTCAAGGTGCAGGAAGAGCGCGGCCTCACGTTCGTCCACCCGTTCGACGATCCGTACGTGATCGCCGGCCAGGGCACGATCGCGATGGAAATCCTGCGCCAGCACCAGGGACCGATCCATGCGATCTTCGTGCCGATCGGCGGCGGCGGGCTCGCGTCCGGCGTCGCGGCCTACGTGAAGGCGGTGCGGCCGGAGATCAAGGTGATCGGCGTGCAGGCCGAGGATTCGTGCGCGATGGCGCAGTCGCTGGAAGCCGGCAAGCGTGTCGAACTGAGCGAAGTCGGCCTGTTCGCGGACGGCACCGCCGTGAAGCTGGTCGGCGAGGAAACCTTCCGGCTCTGCAGCGAATACCTCGACGGCGTCGTGACGGTGAACACCGACGCACTGTGCGCGGCGATCAAGGACGTGTTCCAGGACACGCGCAGCGTGCTCGAGCCGTCCGGCGCGCTCGCGGTCGCGGGCGCGAAGCTCTACGCGGAACGCGAAGGCATCGAGAACCAGACGCTCGTCGCGGTCACGTCCGGCGCGAACATGAACTTCGACCGGATGCGCTTCGTCGCCGAGCGCGCGGAAGTGGGCGAAGCGCGCGAAGCCGTGTTCGCGGTCACGATCCCCGAGGAACGCGGCAGCTTCAAGCGCTTCTGCTCGCTCGTCGGCGACCGCAACGTCACCGAGTTCAACTACCGGATCGCCGATGCGCAGGCCGCGCACATCTTCGTCGGCGTGCAGATCAAGCGCCGCGGCGAATCGGCCGAGATCGCCGCGAACTTCGAATCGCACGGGTTCAAGAGTGTCGACCTGACGCACGACGAGCTGTCGAAGGAACACATCCGCTACATGGTGGGCGGCCGTTCGCCGCTCGCGCTCGACGAGCGCCTGTTCCGCTTCGAATTCCCGGAACGGCCGGGCGCGCTGATGAAGTTCCTGTCGTCGATGGCGCCGGACTGGAACATCAGCCTGTTCCACTACCGTAACCAGGGCGCGGACTACAGCTCGATCCTCGTCGGGCTGCAGGTGCCGCAGGCCGATCGCGCCGAATTCGAACGCTTCCTCGCGGCACTCGGCTATCCGTATGTCGAGGAGAGCGCCAACCCGGCTTACCGCCTCTTCCTGTCGTAAAGGCGTCACGCATGAATCCCGAACATTCCCCGCTCGGCAAGGTCACCGTCTACGCCGCCCAGTACGACGCGTCGCTGCTGTTCCCGATCCCGCGCGCCGGCGCGCGCGAACAGCTCGGCATCACGTCGGCGCTGCCGTTCTTCGGCACCGACATCTGGAACGCCTACGAGCTGTCGTGGCTCAACGCGCGCGGCAAGCCGCAGATCGCGGTTGCGACCTTCTACGTGCCGGCCGAATCGCCGAACATCGTCGAATCGAAGTCGTTCAAGCTGTATCTCGGCTCGTTCGCGCAGACGAAGTTCGACTCGATCGACGCGGTGCGCGACACGCTGAAGCGCGACGTGTCGGCCGCGTGCGGCGCGACCGTTTCCGTGCAGCTGGTGTCGCCGCACGATTTCGGCAAGCTCGAGATGGACGAACTCGACGGGCTGTCGCTCGACCGGCTCGACCTCGACACCGACGTGTACGAACCCGATCCGTCGCTGCTGTCGGCCGCCGAAGACGAAGCGCCGGTCGAGGAGACGCTCGTGTCCGACCTGCTGCGCTCGAACTGCCCGGTCACGGGCCAGCCCGACTGGGGCAGCGTGCAGATCCACTACGTCGGGCCGCAGATCGACCACGCGGGCCTGCTGCGCTACATCATCTCGTTCCGCAATCACACGGGCTTTCACGAGCAGTGCGTCGAGCGGATCTTCCTCGACATCCTGCATGCGTGCAAACCAGTGAAGCTCGCTGTGTATGCGCGCTATACGCGCCGCGGCGGGCTCGACATCAACCCGTTCCGCACCAACTACAACCAGCCGATGCCGGACAACGCGCGGAATGCGCGGCAGTAAACGGGTGTGTTGGCGGGCATCTTGCAGTCCGCCAACCCTGCCTGCATGCAGAAGGGCGCGCCTCTCTAATTCGGCGCGAACACGGCGGCCTGGCACTTCGGACAATACAGGTAGATTGTTCGACCATCGTGCATGGAAATGAAGCCTCGCCTTGCCTGGTCGATCCTCCATTTCGCCGCGCCACCACCCGCTAGACGCGCGTCGCCTTCGGCATAGCAACTCGCGGCGTCCAAGTCATGGCTGTACGCCCGTTCCGTTACGCGGCCCGCACGCTTGAAAAACGCGCTGACATCCGCACGCCGAAGAACGAACCTACGACACATCTCCGCCGTTTCGTCCCCGCTGATGTCAGCCGACCACGCACCGTTTCTGACGATTTCGACTGACTCCGGCATAACAGCGGGCACCGCGCCGCGAGGCGATACCTTGTTGGACAGCGTGCCCGCAACCGCTCCGTGGTTGAGCAAGAGCGCCAACATCAAGATTGCGATCCGAATCACCATTTCACCCTCGCCGCCTCCGTCCGGTTCTTCCGCGATACTACCGGGTGACGAAAAACCTCTGTCATCGGAACATGTAGCGTTATCGAAAGGGCGTGGATGAGCCATCGCAACGAGTCATTTTGAGCGTCGGGCGCAGCGACGTAGGTTCGTCGGTCAGGGTTGGGCTCATTGAGCGGTAGAGCTTCCCCGACCAATTCCACGCCAATGCTGTCTGTATTGGAAGGGTAACGTTCCGGGACCGCCTTGCGCATCTCCCGCTGGTTTTCGCCACGCGGGTCAAAACGGCGAAGTTGCTGCAGTTCGACCGGCGTGCAACGCATTTCGGCTACACAGCGCGCCTTGATTCGACCAACATGCCAAGTCTGCTTCTTCAAAGATGCCGTCTGATAAATCGTTCCATCTTTTTCAATCAGAAAATGCGCGCCAGTAGCAGACGCATTCTGATAGCTGTTGAGAGCAGACGCCGCAGTTGAACCACCCGTTTGATGGACGACGATCCCACTAACCCTCTGCATCGCACCGCGCTCAATTTGAATTTTTCTGGCCCGAACTACGCGCGGAGTCACAACCATCCCACTGGAATCAATCGACAGCACCCAACACCTCCGGTTTGATTACGGCATATCGCCTCGAGTTTTCCGCCTATCGTTCACGTTCAGTTCTCCAGAAGTCATGCGCACCTGCTCACTCGACTCTTAGCGATAGCTCGGTCAATTGCCGCGCATCCCATTTCCGTTCAACCGCTGCGCGGTGCAGCATCGCAAGCGTGATCGGTTCCCGTTCGAGAGCGTGCGGCTTTCGGAGCACCCATCCGCGGAGCAACGAATAGAGCCCCCCCCTCACCCTCCATCAGGAAATACCGGTGAAAATCGAAGTCACCGGCATCGACGGAAAAACGCTCGAAAAAGCGACCCATCAAATCGTCGGCTTCGTCGCCGGTCTGGCCAAGATCCTCCCAAAGCCTCGTGGCGACGGACAACGGTATCAATTTGCGAAGACCTACCTCTGATCTGACGAAAACCTCGATCTCGTCCCAACGTACACTTTCCATCAAAACACCTTGCCCTCTGGTTTGAAAAGGCGGTTGTACCAAGCGAATCGCACCATACATCCGCGGCTCGCTGTCGCAGCCCGCTCAGACGGGTGTGTCAATTTGAGACCCGTTGGAAAAACTTCGTCACACAATGCAAAGTTCCGGTGCCGCTCATACCTGCTTCAACCGAGTTGTGTTTGAACGCCCTCCGCCCACCCGCTCGCCCTCACATCGACTTCGTCAAATGCAACAAGGCCGGCGCACGTCAATGCACCGGCCTTGTTGTACAGCTTCCGCCCCTGCCGCCTTACTTCACCGGCGCCTTGTACGCGATGCAGTCGACCTCGACCTTGCAGTCGATGACCATGCTCGACTGCACGCACGCGCGTGCCGGCGGATGCTCGCCGAAGTACGACACGAACACCTTGTTGAACGACGCGAAATCGCGCGCGTCGTCGAGCCACACGCCGCAGCGCACGACGTGTTCGAGGCCGTAGCCGGCTTCCTTCAGGATCGCGATCACGTTCTCGATCGTCTGCTTCGACTGCGTGACGATGCCGCCTTCGACGACCTCGCCGTTCACCATCGGCGTCTGGCCCGACACGTACAGCCAGCCGTCGGCCTCGACCGCACGTGCGAACGGCATCACCTGGCCGCCGGTTCCCTTCGCTTCGCCTACGCCATATCGCTTCATCGTTTCACTCCTTGTTTCGGTTACGGATGCGCGCACCGACGACGGCGCGCGCGGCAGATCGGAACATCAACCGCGTTCAGAACGCGGCGTCGGCACTCGCCGGCACACGCTCGCCGCGTGCGACGAAGCCGCCGGCGCGCTCGCCGGTCGGCTGGCCGTTTTCATAAGTGAGCACGCCGTTCACCCACACGGCGTCGATCCCGTGCGCAGGCTGCTGCGGCTTCTCGAACGTCGCGGCGTCGATCACGCTCGCCGGGTCGAACAGCACGAGATCCGCGTGGTAGCCCACATGCACCTCGCCGCGCCGCGCGATCCCGTAGCGGCGCGCGGACAGCGACGTCATCTTGCGGATCGCTTCCTCGAGCGGCAGCAGGTTCGTGTCGCGCACGTAGTGGCCGAGCACGCGCGGGAACGCGCCCCACAGCCGCGGGTGCGGCAGCGGGTCGTTCGGCAGGCCGTCGGAGCCGACCATCGTCGCGGGATGCGACAGGATCCGGCGCACGTCGTCCTCGGACATGTTGTGGTACACGGCGCCCGCCGGGCGGATGCGCTGCGCGGCTTCCTGCTCGGTCACGCCCCACTCGACCGCGATCGCCTTCAGCAGCTTGCCCGCCACTTCCGGGTGCGGCTCCGACCACGTGATCGTGATGTCGATATCGCCCGTCACCTGCTTCAGGTCGAGCGTCGACGAGCTGCGGCTGTACGGATAGCAGTCGCAGCCGACCGGCTGGTAGCGGCGCGCGCCTTCGAGCGATGCAAGCACTTCGGTGCTGCGCCCCCAGTTCGACGGGCCCGCGCACTTCAGGTGCGAGATCACGACCGGCACGCGTGCATGGCGGCCGACCTGGTACGCCTCTTCCATCGCGTCGAGGATCGCGTCGAACTCGGTGCGCATGTGCGTCGTGTACAGCGCGCCCGCGTTCGCGAGCGGCTCGGCAAGCGCCATCACCTCTTCGGTGGGCGCCGCGAACGCGGAGCCATACGCGAGGCCCGACGACAGGCCGAGCGCGCCGTTCGCGAGCGCTTCCTCGAGCTGCGCGCGCATGCCGGCGATCTCGCCGTCGGTCGCCGCGCGATCGAGGCGGTCCATCTGGTTGTTGCGCAGCGCCGTGTGACCGACGAGCGCCGCGACGTTCACGGCCGGACGCGCATCGTTCACGGCCGCGACGTAGTCGGCGAAAGTCGGGTACTGGAACGCACCGCGCTCGCCGAGCAGGTTCATCGGATCGGGCGGATCGCCCGCGAGCGTCACCGGCGACGCGCTGATCCCGCAGTTGCCAACGATCACGGTCGTCACGCCCTGCGAGATCTTCGGGATCATCTCCGGTGCGCGGATCACGTGCGTGTCGTCGTGTGTGTGCACGTCGACGAAGCCCGGCGCGAGCGCGCGGCCGTTCGCATCGACGACAGTTTCGGCAAGCCAGTTCGACAGGTTGCCGATCGCCGCGATCACGCCGTTGCGGATCGCGACGTCGCGCGTGACGGGCGGCGCGCCGGTACCGTCGTAAAGCTGCGCGCCGACGATCAGCGTATCGGCGGCTTCGGGATGCGAATGCATGGTCAGTCTCCTACCGGTTGACGGTCTCCGCCGCCGCGATGCGCATCGAGCGCGTGCTTGATGCGACGCAGCGATTCTCGGCCCGCATCGCCGAGCCGCAATGCGACTCCGGTGACAAGCACGTCGATCGCCATCATCATCGCGTAGCGCGATGTCGACGGCTTGTAAATGAAATCAGTTTCGAACGCGACGACCGGAATCAGGTGGTCGGCCAGCTTCGCGAGCGGCGAAGCCGGTGCGGTGATCGCGATCAGCTTCGCGCCGTAGCGCTTCGCGAGCCGGCAGCTCTCGAGCAGCTCGGGCACGCGCCCGCTCACCGACAGCGCGACGACGACGGTGTCGCGCGACAAAGTCGCGGCCACCATCCGCTGCAGCACGCTGTCCTGGTAGCTCGCGACCGGCCGGCCGAAGCGCACGAGCCGGAAGCGCAGCTCGTCGGCGAGCGCGGTCGAGCCGCCGCCCTGCCCGTACACGTAGGTCATCTTCGCGCCGGCGAGCAGGTCGGCCGCTTCCTCGAACGATGTATTGCGCAGCAACTGATGGTTGTGCGCGAGCGCCACGCGGATCTCGTCGTAGACCATCGACGCGGGGCTCGTGTCGTCGGCCGACGTATCGTCGGACGGCACCAGAAAGCGCTGGCCGACGGCCGCCGCCTGCGCGACCAGCACCTTCAGTTCGCGCACGTCGCGGCAGCCGACGGCCTTCGCGAAACGCGTGACCGTCGCGACGCTGACCTCCGCGTCGCGCGCGAGCGCGCCGATGCTCGCATGCGCGGCGCGCGCCAGGTCGGCGAGGATGAACGCGGCGACCTTGCGCTCGGCTTCGCGCAGCTCGGGCGCACATTCGGCGATCCGCGCGACGATGTCGAGGACCGGCGGAGCGGCAGGCGCCGGATGGAGTTCGGCCGCGAGCGGAACGGACGGGGTGACGGGCGTATTCATCTGCGGAAAAGGGTGCGAAGCTCGATGTTACTAAATAACATCACCGCGCCGATGCTACTTTCTGTACCATCGGCGTGTCAACTTCAGTGCAATGCATAGTGATGATGGAGCGGGATGACATGAAAGTTACAAACTATCAGGAAGCAACGATCGATCCGTTCGGCAAGGGTCTCGGCAATCTGCCGAGCGCGAGCGTGCCGCTCGGCGACGCAGGCCGCCTCGAGTGGAACCTGCTTGCGGAAGACGTCAGCCTGCCGGCCGCCGTGCTTTACGAGGACCGCATCGAACACAACCTGAACTGGATGCAGGCATTCGTCCAGAAGTACGGCGTCAAGTTTGCGCCGCACGGCAAGACGACGATGGCGCCGCAACTGTTCCGCCGCCAGCTCGACGCCGGCGCATGGGGCATCACGCTCGCGACCGCGCACCAGACGCAGGCCGCGTATCACGGCGGCGTGCGGCGCGTGCTGCTCGCGAACCAGCTGGTCGGCCGCCAGAACATGACGATCATCGCCGGGCTGCTGTCCGATCCCGACTTCGAATTCTTCTGTCTCGTCGATTCGGCGGAGAGCGTCGACCAGCTCGGCGGCTTCTTCGGCGCACTGAAGAAGCCGCTGAACGTGCTGCTCGAGCTCGGCGTGCCGGGCGGCCGCGCGGGCGTGCGCGATGCCGCGCAGCGCGAGGCCGTGCTGGCCGCGATCGCGCGCTATCCGGATACGCTGAAGCTGGCCGGCATCGAACTCTACGAAGGCGTGCTGAAGGAGGAAGGCGAGATCCGCACGTTCCTGCAGGAAGCGGTCGCGCTCACGCGCGAGCTCGCCGAAGCAGGCCGCTTCGCACGCACGCCGGCGATCCTGTCCGGCGCCGGTTCGGCGTGGTACGACGTGGTCGCGGAAGAATTCGCGAAGGCGTCCAACGCCGGCTTCGCGGAAGTCGTGCTGCGTCCGGGCTGCTACCTGACGCACGATGTCGGCATCTACAAGAAGGCGCAGACCGACGTGTTCGCGCGCAACCCGATCGCCCGCACGATGGGCGAAGGGCTGCTGCCCGCGTTGCAGCTGTGGGCCTATGTGCAGTCGGTGCCGGAGGCTGATCGCGCGATCGTCGCGCTCGGCAAACGCGACGCGGCGTTCGACGCGGGGCTGCCGGAGCCGGCGCGCCACTTCCGCCCGGGCCGCGACACCGCGCCGCGCGACGTCGCCGCCGCCGAAGGCTGGGCCGTCACCGGAATGATGGACCAGCACGCGTATCTGCAGATTCCGCCGGGCGCGGACGTAAAGGTCGGTGACATGGTCGCGTTCGACATCTCGCACCCGTGCCTGACGTTCGACAAGTGGCGCCAGGTGCTCGTGCTCGATCCGCAGTTCAGCGTGACGGAAGTCGTCGAAACCTTCTTCTGACGCACCTCGCGCGCACCGCCCCGCCGCTCGCGCGGGGCGGCCGTCACGCGCGCTTCAAGCGGCCGGAGTACACTGCGCTTTCGTCCTCGGGGCCCCAGGCGGGCGTTGCACGCGCCTGCCGCGCGGGCCCTCAACGCAGCTCCACTGGAGAAAGCCATGGCCGCGAAGAAGATCCTGTTCCTGACCGGCGATTTCGCCGAAGACTACGAAACGATGGTGCCGTTCCAGGCGCTGCAGGCCGTCGGCCACCACGTCGATGCAGTCTGCCCGGGCAAGCGCGCGGGCGACAAGATCAAGACCGCGATCCACGATTTCGAGGGCGACCAGACCTACACCGAGAAGCCCGGCCACCAGTTCACGCTGAACGCGGCATTCGACGACGTCGACGCTTCGCGCTACGACGCGCTCGCGATCGCGGGCGGCCGCGCCCCCGAATACCTGAGACTCGATCCGAAGGTGATCTCGCTCGTGCGCGAGTTCGCCGAAGCCGGCAAGCCGATCGCCGCCATCTGCCACGCGGCGCAACTGCTCGCGGCCGCCGACGTGATCCGCGGCAAGCGCATCTCGGCCTACCCGGCCTGCGCGCCCGAAGTGAAGCTCGCGGGCGGCGAATACGCGGACATCCCGGTCGACGCCGCCGTGACCGACGCGCCGTTCGTCACCGCGCCCGCCTGGCCCGCACATCCGGCCTGGCTCGCGCAGTTCCTCGCGCTGCTGGGAACGCGCATCGAGCTTTGAACCTGACGTGAATTGAGATGAGATGAAGGCCGGGGCCGGCGGCGTATTCGCGCCGCCCTGCCCGGCGCTTCAGCGCGCGGCTGGCGTCGAGCCGACGTCCGCGATCCGCGACTCCAGCATCGCCAGCGCACCCGACAGCGCATTCAGCACGTCGTCCGGCAATTGGGCCATCGTCTGTTCGAGAAACGCCTTGCGGCGCGGCAGGCATGCGTCGAACGCGGCGCGGCCGTCGTCCGTCAGCGTCACGTTGGTCACGCGATTGTCGCGTGCGTCGGATTCACGCTGGATCCAGCCGAGCGCGTCGAGCGACTTCAACTGGCGCGTGAGCGCGCCCGGATCGACGCGCAGCACTTCGACGAGCTTCTTCTGCGACGAATGCCCGCCCATCGTGTGCAATGCGACCATGATGCGCCAGCGCGGCATCGGTTGCCCGACATGCGCTTCGAACGCGGTCATGAATGCGCGATACGTGCGTCCGAATTGCTGCAAGATCGCGACGCGGTCCTGTTCTTCCATGCGCTCAGTTCTACTCGTTCAATCGTTCAGTCGGCCGCAACATGCGGTTCGATCTTGTGCCGCAGCGCGATCGGCGGCACGCGGCGGCACTGCCACACCGATACCACGGCGACGACAGCCGCCATTGCGACACCCAGGTGAATCGCGCCAACGAGCGATTCGCGGGCCGCTTCCAGCAGCAGCGCGCCATTATGCCCGGCACGGGTCAGCTCCGCGACCAGACCGCCCTGCGCGGCGCGATCGATCAGGATCTGCGGATCGGCGAGCTGCGCATGCCACTGCATCGCGTGGTCGGCCGACAGCGCATCGCGCACGCCGCCCGAGTACATCTGGTTGACGAGCGTGCCGGTCAGCGCGGTGCCCACCATCCCGCCGACCATCCGCAGCGACTGCAGCAGCGCCGTCGCAATGCCGAGATGCTCGCGGCCGGCCGTCTGCTGCGCGAATACGGTGAGGTTCGGCAGCACGAAGCCGAGCCCGATGCCGCCCGCGACCATCAACGCCATCAGCACCCACTTCGGCGTCGTGTGGGTCGACACGACGATACCCGCGCAGGTGATCGCGAACAGCACGAAGCCGACGTGCAGCATCGCGTTCGGGTTGCGGATGCGCGTGACGACCCGGCCGTTCATGATGCTGCCGATCGTGATGAACACGACGAGCGGCGTGATCACGAGCCCCGCCTCCTTCGGCGACATCCCGAACCCGCCCTGGAACAGCAGCGGCGCGTAGAACAGCAGCGAGAACATCGAGAAGCCGGCGAGGATCGCCAGCACGAAGAGCGCCGACAGCGCGCGGTTGCCGAACATGTCGAACGGCAAAATCGGCTGCGCGCAGCGCCGCTCCCAGTGCCACAGGCCGAAACCGGCCGCGACCGCGACGACGAGCAGCAGCGACGCCCAGCTCGCGACGCCATACTTCGGCAGCCATTCGACGAACAGCTGCAGCGCGCCGAGCGACAGCGCGATCAGCAGCGCGCCCGGCCAGTCGAGCCGCATCTTGCGATCGTGCGCGACGTGGCGCAGGTGCGGCAGGTAACGCCACACGAACAGCAGCGACAGCAGGCCGACCGGCAGGTTCACGTAGAACACCGAGCGCCAGCCGAACGACTGGGTCAGCACGCCGCCGAGCGACGGGCCGACCGCGTTCGCGATGCCGAACGCGGAGCTCATCAGCACCTGCCAGCGCAGCCGCACGACGGAATCGGGGAACAGGTCGGGAATGCACGCGAACGCGGTGCCGACCAGCATCCCGCCGCCGATCCCCTGCAGCCCGCGCGCAAGCACGAGCATCAGCATGTCGTTCGCCATCCCGCACAGCACGGACGCGCCAGTGAACACGACGATCGACGCGATGACGAACGGCTTGCGGCCGTAATAGTCACCGAGGCGGCCGAAGATCGGCACCGTGATCACGGAACTGAGCAGGTACGAAGTCGCGACCCACGCGTACAGGTCGAAACCGCGGAGCTCGGCGACGATGGTCGGCAGCGCGGTGCCGACGACGGTTTGGTCGAGCGCGACGAGCATGGTGACAAATGAGATCCCGATCATCGCCAGCAGCGATTCGCGGAACGGCAGGACTTGCCCGCTCGAATGGTGGGCGGCAGTATGGACGGCCATTTTTTGTTGGCGCAACTTTTGACGAGTCAAACAATCTCAAAATTCTAGCACGCCGGAGTAATCTAGGCTGGCGACGGTTTAGGGCCTGTTCGCGCAAATAACGGGCTTGCGAACGTGTCTTGCCGGTCGCACTGCAAGGAGCGAGGAGCGCCGTTTGGCCGCGCCAAACAAGTGACGATCGACGCCGCAGTGCGGCCGGCAAGGCACGTTCCCCTATTTTTGGAAAATTCATTCGCGGGGCTGGCCACCAGAAGGGCCGATCGCCGCGCCATGCTCCTCGCGAATACGTCGAGTATTCGCTTCGTCGCAATCCTTGCGCTCGGCCCTTCTGGTGGCCAGCGCAAGCCCGTTATTAGCGCGAACAGGCCCTAACCGAACCAGACCGCCAAGGAGAAAGATGGAACCGATTTCAATCACCCCCGCGATCACCCTGTCGCCGGACGATCGGGACGCGCTGTGGCGCGCGAAGCAGGTGCTGGAAAGCCCGTCGCTGACGATGAAGCTGACGGGCATGCTGGGCGCGCCGGTCGAGAAAATGATCGCCCGGCTGCCGGATTTCGCGACCGGCAAGATCAACGATGCGACGCAGCTCGCGCTGCGCAAGTGCCTGAACATCGCGCTGCGCACGCTCGGCAAGCCGCCCGCGCCGGACGCCGAGCCCGACAAGCCGAGCAACCTGCTGCACAAGCTCGCGGTCGCAACCACCGGCGCGGCGGGCGGCGCGTTCGGCTTTCTCGCGCTGCCGGTCGAGCTGCCGGTGACGACGACGCTGATCTTCCGCTCGGTGTGCGACATCGCGCGCAGCGAGGGCGAGGACTTGAGCTCGGTCGATACGCAGCTGCAATGCCTGGCCGTGCTCGGCATGGGCGGCAACCCGGACAAGCAGGAAGAGGACGCCGATCTCGGCTATTTCGTGCTGCGCGGCGCACTCGCGCAGGCGATCTCGAAGGCATCGTCTGACATCACGACGAAGGGCATTGCCGCGCACAGCTCGGCCGCCGTGTTCAAGCTCGTGCAGACGGTGGCGTCGCGCTTCTCGGTGCAGGTGACCGAGCAGATGGCCGCGAAGTCGATTCCGGCGATCGGCGCCGTGCTCGGCGCGACCGTCAATACGCTGTTCATCGACCACTTCCAGCAGATGGCGCACGGCCACTTCACCGTGCGCCGGCTCGAGCGCAAGTACGGCTCGGTGGCCGTCAAGGCCGCCTATCAGGCGATCGACGCCTCGCCGGCGCGCTGAACCGCACGCTCGACCGCGACGCGGCGCAGGAACGCGGCCGCGCGGTCGAGCGCATCGCGCGCTTCCGGCACCATCGGCGCGTACAGCTGCCACACGTGCGGCATGTCCGGCCACACCTCGATCTCCACCGCTACCCCGGCCGCCTTCGCCTTCTCGGCGACGCGGCGCGAATCGTCGAGCAGCACCTCGGTGCTGCCGACCTGGATATACAGCGGCGGCAGGCCCGCGAAATCCGCATAGAGCGGCGATGCGTACGGATTCGTGCCCGGCTCGTCGCCCAGGTACAGCTTCGCGGCCTTCGGCAGCGCCGCGCCCGCGAACATCGGATCGGCGCCGTCGTTCGTGCGCAGCGTCGCGCCGGTAGCGGCCAGGTCGGTCCACGGCGAGAACAGGATCGCGCCTGCCGGAAGCGGCTCGCCGCGGTCGCGCAGCGCGACGAGCGTCGCGAGCGCAAGACCGCCACCCGCCGAATCGCCGCCGAGCACGATCGACTCGGGCGGCGTGCCGAGCGCCAGCAGTTGCCGGTACGCGGCCAGCGCATCGTCGAGCGCGGCCGGGAAACGGTTTTCGGGCGCCAGCCGGTAGTCGAGCGAGAACGAGCGCACGCCCGCACGCTTCGTCAGGCCGAACACGAGCGGCCGGTGGGTCTTCGTCGAACAGAAGTAATAGCCGCCGCCGTGGAAGTACAGCAGCGTGCGGCCGGACCCGCGCCCCGCACCCGCGTCGGTGCGTTCGAGCCATTCGCCGCGCAGCGGCGCATCGCCCGCGCCGTAGCACTGGCGCAGCCGGTAGCCCGACGGTGCGCGGCGCGGCACAACCATCCGCAGGTCGGTAAAGCGCCGCGCGCGCGCGGGATCGAGCACCTCGCGCGTGGTCTCGGGACGGAACTGCCAGCGCAGCAGCCAGCAGGCGAACTTGCTTTGCCAACTCATCGGACGCACTCCGTAATCGCAGTGTGACGATGGTACGTGCGAACGTTCCCGCACCGCTCGACAGGTGCCTCTATTTGACATCCTCCCGCGCCTGATGGCTCGGGATTCCTACCGCGTTTGAAACGATGATGCTTGTCTCAGATCGCCTCGGCGGGTTCCTGCTTCACGGAGCGGCCCGACTGCACCGGCTCTCCACAGGCTGCAACGCGGTGCCCCCGCGCCAGTATGTTGATCGCACCGACCACATCGGCATGCCCCTCATGACCGCACGCGACACAGCGGAATGCCGCCTGCGTCTGCCGGTTTTCGGTGCTCACGGATCAAACGCCGGCACTCAGTTCGCCGGCATCACCTGGCCGCGGACCTCGCCGGCCGGGTGATCCTTCGTATGGACGTTGAAGTACCACTTGCCGCCCATCAGGTCGGTGACCTGCGCGTCGGTGAGTTCCTTCGAACCCTTGATCGGGCTCGCCAGCTCGTCCTTCGGAATCGGCACCTGCACACCCGCGTTCTGGCCGACCGGCGCGGGCCCGTGGAAGTGCGCGGCGGTAGCCGGCCCCGTGAGGTGTTCGTAAGTGACCTTCCACTGCAGCATGTGCGTGGCCGTGTCGTAGGTGGCCTCGACATCGCCCGAGCCCTTGGTCGCCGTCGGCGGCACTTCGCTCGACGGCTGGAGATTGGCGGACAGGCGCACCGTTTCGGCAGCGGCGCTGCCGGCGGCCAGCACGCCCGCGAGTAACGCGACCTGGAGCAAACGCAGCTTGAGCATGGACTCTCCTTGTACGACGTTGTACGCCGCCCGAACGGGGGCGCCAGACATGATGGTAGTCGATCGCCGTTGATCCGGGAGTCCACCGAACAGCCATGCTGCGAATCGCCGCACCGCGCGCGGCCGGCCCTCTCGCACGGCGCGCGATGCGCCAGTCTGCGTCAACCTGGAATGGACCTTTGCAGCCAGATGACTGAATCGGCGCGCGGCCTTTCGCTACACTTCGTCTCACAGTTGCTTGTTTCCTTCGTCCGAAGGAGTCTGCGAGTATTCACGCGGCCGCCCGGCCGCGTTTTTTTTGCGCGCGCCGCCGGACCCGGTTCACGCCGTATCAAGCAGGACGAAGCGATATCACCGCATCACGTCACGCGCGATAGCCGGGATCGATGCGATCGACGATACGCTGCAGCGCATCGAATGCGTCCTGCCCCGCGCCATGCTTCGGATCGAAATTCAGCGAATCGCGCACGCACGCTTCGAGCACCGGCGGCGCGATCGGCAGTGCGTCGCCGATCGCATGCGTGGCGATCTGCACCTCACATGCGCGATTGAGCAGCCACATCAGCGAGAACGTCTGCGCGAGCGTCGCGCCGATCGTCACGGGCCCATGGTTGCGCAACAGCAGCACGGGCCGCCCGCCCGCACTCTCGACGATGCGCCGCCCCTCCTCGAGATGCACGGTGATGCCCTCGAAGTCGTGATACGCGATCTTCCCGTACAACTGAGCCGAATAGAAATTGGAGAACGACAGCCCGTCGCGCGAACAGCACACGGCCATCGTCGGCGTCGTGTGCACGTGCATCACGCAGTGCGCATCGGGCAGCGCCGCATGGATCGCGCTGTGGAACGTGAAGCCGGCCGGGTTGATCGGCCAGTCGGAATGACCGATCACGTTGCCGTCGATGTCGATCTTCACGAGGTTCGACGCGCACACCTCGCGGTAATGGAGCCCGAACGGGTTGATCAGGAAATGCCCGTCCTCGCCCGGCACGCGCAGCGAGATATGGTTGTAGATCAGCTCGGTCCAGCCGAGATGATCGAAGATGCGGTAAGCCGCCGCGAGCTGTACGCGTGCCTGCCATTCGGCTTCGGAGAAACGGGCGGGACGCGTGAACGGCTGGTTCGGGACACGTTGCATGGGGGAACTCCGGTTGCGGGTGTGCGCGGCACGCGCGGTGCAGGGCGTCTGGCAGCACTGTCTTGCGCGCCGAATTAGTTGCACGCACAACCATATCACCTTTCCCCGCGCACCGGAAACGCGGGTTTAGCCGGAGCGCTTCCGTACCCTTAAAGCTGGTCGTCGACCGGCAGCAGCATGAACATGCCGGTCATCAGGTTGCGCAGCAGCCCCGCGTGCGGATCGACGTGATAGGTGGTCGGCCGGTCGTTGTCGATGCCCGTCCATTCGAGTTCGGGCGACCCGCCGCCCGCCGGCGTCACGAGGCTCACGCGGTAGCTGTCATCCGGCTGCGTCACGCGCGCAAAGACCGTCGCGACCTGCTGCGCGAGCGTCGGACTGTGGATCACGAGCGCCAGTTCGGTATTCAGGTGCGCGGAACGCGGATCGAGATTCATCGAGCCGATCACGAGGATCTTCCGGTCGATCACGTACGCCTTCGCATGCAGGCTCGCCCGAGAGCGCGACCCGAACAGGCGCGCGCGCTGCCGGCCCGGCTGCGCCTTGAACTCGTACAGCTCGACGCCCTGCTGCAGCAGCGGCACGCGATACGGCCCGTAGCCGGCCTGCACGGCAACCGCGTCGGTCGCGGCGAGCGAATTGGTCAGGATCGCGACGCGCACGCCGCGCGCGGTCGCCTCGCCGAGGATCTTCACGCCCACGTCGTGCGGCACGAAGTACGGCGAGAACGCGAGGAATTCCTGCTGCGCGCCGCGCGTGAGCTCGACCAGGCGCTGCATCGGCGGGCTCACGTACGCGTCGGTCGGCCGCGCGATCTTGTCGGGCGCATCGACCTTGAACTCGGCCGGCGCCCACACGAGCGCAAGCTCGTCGCGCGTGATCTGCTGCGCGAGCGGCGTCGCGTTCAGCGGCTTCGCGTTGTACGGGTCGGCGTTCTGGCGCCAGTGGGCGCGCAGCTCGTCGCGCGTCGCGTCGAGGTCCTTCGGATCGAACGACTGGTGATTCAGCACACGCAGCGGATAGCTGCTCGCGCTCGACCAGTACGTGTCGAAGCTTGCCGAGACATCGTTCGTCACGGGGCCGGCGGCCAGCACGTCGAGATCGCGGAACTGCAGCGTCGGGCTCGCGTTGAAGTATTCGTCGCCGAGATTGCGGCCGCCGACGATCGCGATCTGGTTGTCCGCGATCATCGCCTTGTTGTGCATCCGGCGCGTGAAGCTGTCGATGCGCGTGAAGAAGTTGGCCGTGCGCTTGACCATGCCTTGCTGCGACGCGCCGAACGGGTTGAACACGCGGATCTCGATATTCGGATGCGTGTTCAGCGCGGCCATGAGGCGATCGATATCGCGGAAGTTCAGGTCGTCGACCAGCATCCGCACGCGCACGCCGCGATCGGCCGCGTACAGCGCCGCGGCAAGCAGCAGCTTGCCGGTCGTGTCCTCGGTCGCGATGTAGTACTGCATGTCGAGCGTTTTCGTCGCAGCGCGTGCGAGCGCGATGCGCATCTGCAGCGCTTCGGCGCCGTCGGCCAGCAGCCGGAAACCCGACTGGCCCGGATGCGCGGCCTCGGGCGCGGCCAGCGCGTCGCGCAACGGCGTCGCGGTATCGGGCGGCAACGCGTGGGAGACCGGGCGATCGAGCGTGGTGGCAGGCGGATGCGTCGCGCAGGCGGCAACGAGCGACAACAGTATGCCGGCGGCCAGCGCGCGGGCCGG
>NZ_JAAGPO010000144.1:0-237 GCF_017104825.1 Burkholderia sp. Ac-20345
GGAAGTACAGTGTAGGGACATGATAGTCACCATCCAAGGAACGACGATATGTGGGAACAGCAGAGAGAAGAGTAGCACGAACACACCGATCACACGATGAGACGAAGAAGAAAAGGCGGTAGACTGCATATAACGAGAGAGAGGGAAACATAACAGGGAGCGAAGAATCGTGAGAGATGGAAAAGACATAGCAATGCAGGTGCAGGTCAAAGACGAGGCAATGCATTTTTTTTTTTT
>NZ_JAAGPO010000145.1:0-27375 GCF_017104825.1 Burkholderia sp. Ac-20345
TCCGGCTGCTCGTACAGCGCCAGCGGCGAGCCGACCTGCTCGATGCGGCCGCCGTTGAACACCGCGATCCGGTCGCCGAGCGTCATCGCCTCGACCTGGTCGTGCGTCACGTAGATCATCGTGCTGCCCAGCTCGCGATGCAGCCGCGCAAGTTCGAGCCGCATCCCGCCGCGCAGCGCCGCGTCGAGGTTCGACAGCGGCTCGTCGAACAGGAACACGCCCGGCTTGCGCACGATCGCGCGGCCGATCGCGACGCGCTGCCGCTGGCCGCCCGACAGTGCCTTCGGCTTGCGGTCGAGCAGTGCCGACAGCCGCAGCGCCTCGGCCGCCTGCCCGACGCGCGTGCGCGTCTCGGCCGCGTCGACACCTGCGAGCTTCAGCCCGAACGCCATGTTCTCGAACACCGTCATGTGCGGATACAGCGCGTAGTTCTGGAACACCATCGCGAGCCCGCGCTTCGCGGCCGGCACGTCGTTGACGCGGCGGCCGTCGATCAGCAAGTCGCCCGACGTGATCTCCTCGAGCCCCGCCAGCATCCGCAACATCGTCGACTTGCCGCAGCCCGACGGGCCGACGAACACCATGAATTCGCCATCCTCGATGTCGAGGCTGACGTCCTTGATCACGTCCGCGCCGTCGTCGTAGCGCTTGCGGATCTGCTTGAGCGACACACTTGCCATGATTGCCTTTCTCCTCGTCCGTTGCTGCCGCTCACCATTCGGCGACCGAGCCGTCCTCGCGACGCCACACCGGGTTGCGCCAGCGGTGCCCGATCGCGGCGGCTTCCCTCACCTTCTCCTCGTCGATCTCGACGCCAAGCCCCGGCGCATCCGGGCGCGCGACGTAGCCCGCATCGAACGCGAACGGGATGCCGCGCGTGTACGCGTACATCGCGTTGTCGTCGTGATAAGCCACATTGGTCGACTGCTCCTGGATGAACGCGTTCGGCGTGCAGAAATCGATCTGCAGCGACGCCGCGAGCGTCAGGGGCCCCAGCGGGCAATGCGGCGCGACCGCGACGTCGTATGCCTCGGCCATCGCCGCGATCTTGCGCAGCTCCCAGATCCCGCCCGTGTGGCTCACGTCGGGCTGCACGATGTCGACGACACCTTCCTGCAGCAGCTCCTTGAACTGCCAGCGCGTGAACAGCCGCTCGCCAGTCGCGAGCGGCACCGCGCAGTCGCGCGCAACTTCGCGCAGCGCGTCGTTGTGCTCGGGCAGCAGCAATTCCTCGTAGAACATCGGGTCGAACGGCGCGAGCGCCCTGGCGAGCGCCTTCGCGACCGGGCGGCGAACGCGGCCGTGGAAATCGATGCCGAGCCCGACCTCCTTGCCGATCGCGTCGCGCACCGTGCCGAAGCGCGCGACCGCGCGGTCGATCGCCGCCGGCGACTCGATCCAGTCGGTCGCGTTGACCACGCCCATCTTCAGCGCGGTATAGCCGGCCTCGACGAGCTGCCGTGCGTTCGCGGCCATGTCCTCGGGTGTGTCGCCTTTCACGTGCGCATAGACGCGCGCCTTGTCGCGCACGGGGCCGCCGAGCAGGTCGTAGACGGGCACGCCGAGTGCGCGCGCCTTGATGTCCCACAGCGCCTGCTCGATGCCCGAGATCGCGCTCGTCAGGATCGGGCCGCCGCGATAGAAGCCGCCGCGATACATGACCTGGAACAAATCCTCGATGTGGCGCGGATCGCGGCCGATCAGGTAGTCGGCGAGTTCGTGCACGGCGGCGGCCGTGGTGGCCGCGCGCCCTTCGACGATCGGCTCGCCCCAGCCGGCCAGGCCCTCGTCGGTGCTGACCTTCACGAACTGCCAGCGCGGTGCGACCGCGAATGTTTCGATTTCGGTGATCTTCATGTGGAGGAACGGGTCCGGTTGAACAGCAGCGCCGACATGCCGTTGTCGGCGACGAGATCCGCGCCGGCGATGCCGGCCGCCGCGTCCGACAGCAGGAACGCGGCGATCCGGCCGATATCGGCCGGCTCGTTGATGCGCTGCGCGGGATGCAGCGCGCGATACGCGTCGAGCAGCGCGGGATCGCGCTCGAGTGCCGCGCCGATCGGCGCGTTCAGCGTGAAGCCGGGGCTCAGCGTGTTCACGCGGATGCGCTGCGGCGCGAGGCTCGTCGCCATCGCACGCGACATCGCGACGATGCCGCCCTTGGTCGCCGCGTACATCTCGAAGCCCGGCACGCTCGCGCCCGCATGATTCGACGCGATGTTGACGATCGCGCCGCCGCCCGCACGTGCGATGCGCGGCGCCGCGAGCTGCGCGCACTGGAACATCGAGCGCAGGTTGGTGCGGTACAGGCGGTCGCAGTCGTCGAGCGAGAATGCGTCGAACGGGCCGTGCAGCGTGATGCCCGCGTTGTTCACGAGCCCGTCGAGCCGGCCGTGATGCGCATCGACGCGCTCGAACAGCGCGGCGACGCTCGCCGGCTCGGCGACGTCGGTCTCGACGAACAGTGCATCGCGCCCGCCGAGCCGTTCGCGTACCACGTCGGCGCGCGCGGCGTTCTTCTCCGCGATGACGACCTGTACGCCGCATTGCGCGAGCACTTCGACGATGCCGAGGCCGATGCCGTCGCCGCCGCCGGTGACGACGACCACGCGGCCGTCGAGCGATTCGAATGGATTCATGATTTCACCCCTTGACCGCGCCGGCCGTGATGCCCGCGACGATCCTGCGCTGGAGCAGGAAGAACAGCACGAGCAGCGGCAGCGTGCCCATCACGGCTGCCGGGAACAGCTTGGTCGGATCGATGTCGTTGGTGCCGATGAAGCGGAACACCGCGACCGTGATCGTGAACTTCGACGAGTCGGTCAGGAACAGCAGCGGATAGACGAGGTCGTTCCACACCGACAGCGTGACGAACATCGCGAGCGTGCCGGTGATCGGCCGCAGCAGCGGCAGCACGATATACCAGTACACCTGCAGCGGGCTGCAGCCGTCCATCACCGCGGCCTCTTCCAGTTCGAGCGGAATCCGCTTCAGGAAGCTCGTGTAGAAGAACACGCCGAGCGGCAGGCTCTGCACGGTGTACGCGAGCACGACGCCGAGGTACGTGTTGAGCAGGTGCAGGTCGCGGAACAGCACGTACAGCGGCGTCAAGCTGACGAACATCGGGATCGTCAGGCCGAGCGTCAGCACGATGTAGACCGCGTTCGACAGCCGGCCCTTCACGCGTGCCAGCGGATAGGCCGCGAGCGACGACAGCAGCGCGACGAGGAACGTGACCGCGACCGTGATGCCGATCGTGTTCGCGACGCTGCGCCAGTAGTTCATCTGCGTGAACACGGCCGCGTAGTTGCCGAAGAACACGTGATCGGGCAGCCCGAGCGGGCGCGCGATGATGTCGTCGCCGGTGCGCAGCGACATCAGCACCATGTAGATCGTCGGCAGCAGCACGATCGCGACGATCGCGATCGCGGCGACGAGCCGTGCGAACCCTGGCACACGGCGCAGGAGTGCGCCGGTGCGCAGCCCGCCGCCCGACGTGCCGGCGGACGGATGGTCCGCATGAAAGCGTTGGCGGATGACGTTCACAGGTTGTCCTCCCGGCGGCGCAGGATCGTGTTCTGCGTGGTGGCGACCACCACGACGATCGCGAGCATGATCATCGACAGCGCGCTCGCGAAGCCGAACTTGTAGTCGTTGAACAGGCTGTGGAAGATCTGCAGCCCGAGCGTGGTCGTCGCGCCGTCCGGCCCGCCGTTGGTCAGCACGAGCGGCAGTTCGAAGGTTTTCAGCGTGCCGATCGTGCTCAGCGTGATGTTCACGGTGAACGCCGGCGCGAGCAGCGGCAGGTCGATGCGCGTGAAGCGCACCCACGCGTTCGCGCCGTCGAGCTTCGCCGCGTCGTGCAGTTCCGACGGGATGTTCAGGTAGCCGGCCAGGAAGATCGCCGTCGAATAGCCGACGTACATCCACACGTGCACGGCCGTGACGGCCGGCAGCGTGACCGACGGATCGCCGAGCCACACCTGCTGCAGCGCGTCGAGATGCACGAGATGCAGCAATTCGTTGATGCCGCCGCCGAGCGGCGAGTACAGGTACTCCCACACGAACCCGGCGATCACCGCCGAGAACATGCTCGGCACCAGCAGCCCGACGCGCAACGCGCCGCGCAGCCGCGGCAGCGAGAACAGCAGCGCCGCGAACAGCAGCCCGAGCCCGTTCTGCACGATCACGACGATCGCCGCGTACGCGAACGTGACGACGAGCGTATGCAGGCTCGCGGGATCGCGAAACGCCGCCGCGTAGTTCGCGAGCCCGATCCAGTGCGCATCGCCCACGCCGGAGAAATCCGTCAGGCTCATCCGCGCGGCCTTGAACAGCGGATACAGGCTCAGCAGCGCGTACAGCGCAAGCGCCGGAACGGCGCACCACAGCAAGGTCCGGTTGCGCTTCATCACGCGCCTCCTTCGTCGAACCGCGCCGCGCGAGATCGCGCGGCACCGGAAATGTCAGCGGACAGGCCGTTCATCGCGCGGCCGCATCCCAACGGGCCAGCAGCTTCGCCGGGTCCTGCCCGATGTCGAGGAAATACGCGGACATCGAATTCCAGATCGCCGTGAACAGCGTGCCGGTCCACACGCCCTTCGGATACAGCACGACGTGCCCGTTCTTCTGCGCGGCCGCATACGTCTGCGCCTGCGGCGGCATCGCGTCGGTGCCGCCCTCGAACGGGCTGAACCCGGCTTCCGCGTCGAGGAACTGGCGGTCGTTGTCGGGGCGCGCCCAGAACGCGAGCCACTTCTTCGCGGCGTCGGTCTGGTGCGACGCCGCATTGATCGCCCACGCGGTGCCGAGCATGTCGAGCGCGACGGGCCCGTTGCCGGGCACGAGCGCCGGCAGCGGCGCGAACTGGAACGACAGGCCCTTCGTCGCGCTGAACTTCGCGATGTTCCATGCGCCCTGCGGCATCATCGCGACGCGGCCGGCCTGGAACTCGGTGAGCCCCGTGCTCCATGCGCTCACGCCATTGTTCAGGCGCGGCACGAAGCACTTCGCGTCCGCCAGCACTTTCAGCGCGGCCATCGACTGCTTGAACGACGGATCGGCCGCGAAGCGCGCGCTGCCCGCGCCGACGAACGATTCGGCACGTGCATCCGCGTCACCGCCGCCGGCTGCCAGCCCGGACGCGATCACGAGCGCGGCGGGCGCCCAGCCTTCCTTCGCGGGCAGCAGCATCGGCGTGATGCCGGCCGCCGCCAGCTTCCCGCACGCGGCCTTCAGCTGGTCGACATCGGTCGGCACCGTCGCGATGCCCGCGCGCTTGAACAGGTCGAGGTTCGCGAACAGGCCGATGCCGACCAGCTCCATCGGCAGCATGTAGGTCTTCCCGCCGATCTGCGTGTGGTTGCGCACGCCGCGCCAGATCGTCGGTGCCCACTTCTCGCCGCTCAGGTCCAGCAGTTGATGTGCGCCCTGCCACTGCCGCATCAGCTCGCGGTCGATCATCAGCACGTCGGGCCCGTTGCCGCCCTGCAGCCGCGACGACACGACCGTCGTCGTGTCGTTGCGCGACATGTATTCGAACTTGACCTTGATGTCGGGGTTTTCCTTCTCGAACTTTGCGATCAGCGCCGCCATGTTGGCGGGCTCGGCACCGCCGCCCTTCCAGCCCGTCACGTCAAGCGTGACCGGCGCGGCGCACACCTGCGCCGCCAGCACTGAAAGGACTGCGAAAGTTGCCGCCCGAAGCCTGTTGAACATCTGCTGTCTCCACGTTGTTGTTGAATCGTTGCGCACGGCCATTGGGGTACGGCCAGTGGTGCACGGCCAATGGCGTGCGGCATGCATGCAGCCGCGATCCGTCGCGCAGGAATCCCGCGTTTCCCCGTCGTCCGATTCATTTGGGAAAGCGCTTTCCCTATTGTGTCGCACAACCTGCCCGGCGTGCAAGCGCCGGGGCGAACCGATCGTCTAGGGGATATCCCGGGGGCGTGTCGCAGCGGTTGCGAACCGCCCGTTCGCAACCGGATCGAGCGGTCATCGTGCCGAAGGCGCTATCATCGAATGTGCGACTCTCGTCCGGCCCTTATTTGCCGGCCCACTTTCAACTCGCTCAACCGACATGACAACGACTACCGAACGCGTGGACGGCGCCGCCCAGCATCTCGTCGCCGCCCGCCATGCCGGCTCGCCCGGCCCGCTGCTGCCCGATGCGCTGCGTCCCGAGAACGTCGAGACTGCACTGGCAATCCAGCAGCGTGTGGCCGACCTGCTCGGCGAACCCGTCGGCGGATGGAAATGTGCGCTGCCGCCGCCCGACCGCGTGATCCTCGCGCCGATCTTCACGTCGACGATCCGCGAGGCCGATGCGCCGTACCGCGTCGTCGGCGGCCCGATCGTGCGGATCGAACCGGAAATCGCGTTCGTGCTCGATCGCGACCTGCCCGCGCGCGAACAGCCGTACGACGAACAGGACGTGCGCGACGCGATCCGCGAAGTGCGCATCGTGCTCGAAGTGCTCGGTTGCCGCTATGCGGAGCCCACGCGCGCGTCGAAGTTCGAGCTGCTGGCCGACGGTCAATTCAACCAGGGGCTGTGCGTCGGCCCGGTCGTACCCGACGGGCTGAACGTGCCGCTCGAGACGCTGGCGCTGTCGTTCGAAGGCGCGCTGAACCGCGCGATCGACGGCCGCCATCCGGACGGCGATCCGCTGAAGCCGCTGGTGTGGCTCGTCAATTTCCTCGCCTCGCGCGGCGACGCCGTGCGCGCCGGGCAGATCGTGACGACCGGTTCGTACGCGGGCGCGATCGACGTGCCGCTCGGCGATGCGCTGACGGTGCGCTTCGGCGAACTCGGCAGCCTGTCGGTGACGTTGACGGCGTGATGCGTGCGGGCGGCATGTGGACATGATGCCCGCGCGCTGCTCCCGTTCCCACTCGCCCACTTGCCCACTCGCCCACTCGCCCGCTCGCGCGCGACGCCGTGATTCCGGCGTGACGACGCACGCCGCGTACGGTACCGTCCGATAGCCGCGGCATATCGAAACGATCCGTCCTTCGGAATTTACCGGGCGAGCGCCGGGCACGACACTGGTGTTGGCCGCAACCTCTGCGGCGACAACCCGCCATCGTGCCCGGATCCCTCATGCCTGAAGTCCTGAAAGAACGCCTGCCGCTTCGCATCCGCGACGTCCGCGTCGACCTGTCGCTCGCGCGCCGCGCGGGCGATGCCGCCCCGATCGTGTTCCTGCACGGATTCGGTTCGACGAAGGAAGACTACGTCGACATCGCGCGCTACCCGGCATTCGACGGCCGCCCGTTCATCGCGTACGACGCGCCCGGTTGCGGCGCCACCGCCTGCGACGACCTGTCGGCCGTCTCGATCCCGCTGCTCGTCGAGACCGCACACGCGGTGCTCGACCACCATCGCATCGAGCGGTTCCACCTCGTCGGCCATTCGATGGGCGGGCTGACCGCGCTGCTGCTCGCGCACGTGCTGCGCGAGCGCGTCCTGAGCTTCATCGACATCGAAGGCAACGTGGCGCCCGAGGACTGCTTCCTGAGCCGACAGATCGTCGACTACCCGGCCGACGATCCCGATACGTTCCTCGACGCGTTCATCGAACGTGCGTGGCATGCGCCGTTCCATTCAAGTGCGCTGTATGCCGCGAGCCTGCGGCACAAGGTACGCGCCGCCGCGGTGCGCGGCATCTTTACGTCGATGGTCGAACTGTCCGACCACGGCGGGCTGATGACGAAGTTCCTCGGCCTGCCGTGCCGCCGGATGTTCATGTACGGCGACCAGAATGCAACGCTGTCGTACCTGCCGCGCCTGCAGGACGCTGGCGTCGCGCTGGCCCGCATCCGCCAGTCGGGCCATTTCCCGATGTATTCGAATCCGGCCGAGATGTGGCAACGGATCGCCTCATTCATCGCGTCGGCCGAAGCCGCCTAGGCCCGCGCCGTTCCCGTCGGATCCGGCGCGCCGCCCACGCGCGCGCCGCCGCCTTTTTTCCGCGGGTGCTTCAACATGTCGACGACCGCCGCGACGAGCGGGTTGTCGCGCGTCGTATTCCACGCGACGGCCGTGGTGACGACGCTGACGCCTTCCCTGAGCGGCCGGAACGCGACGTTCTCGGGCGCGAGCTTTTCGAGCGATGCCGGCACGAGCGCGACGCCCTGCCCGCACGCGACGAACGCGACCTGCGACGCCACGGAGCGCACCTGATGCACGATGCGCGGCGAAAAACCGTTCGTCCGGCACGCCGCGACCAGACTGTCGAAGTGAACGGGGCTCACTTGCCGCGCGAACATCACGAAGTTTTCGTCCGCGAGATCGGCCAGCGGAATTCGTGCGCGCTTCGCAAGCGGATGCCCATCCGGCAGCGCGGCGACCAGACGGTCCTGCCGTAGCGGCTCCAGCGCGATCGCATCGCCCAGTCCACCCTCCAGCCGCGCGAGCGCGAGATCGACGTCGCCGGCCTCCAGCGCCGGCACGGCCTCGACGCTGTCGATTTCCCGTACCGATACCGTCAACTTCGGATACTCGGCCTTCAATCGCGCGATGACCGGCGGCAGCACGTCCACCATCGCGGACGTGATCGCACCGATCGTCAGCACGCCGCTGTGCCCGTCCACCGCCTCACGCACCGCGAGCTCCAGACGCTCGACCTGTTCGACGAACTTGCGCACCGCGGGCAGGATCGCCGCGCCGACCGGCGTCAGTTGCGCACCGCGCCGCGAGCGCTCGAACAACCGCACCTTCAGCGCCTGCTCGAGCACCTGGATCTGCTCGGTCAGCGGCGGTTGCGACATGTTCAAACGTTTCGCGGCCCGTCCGAAATGCCCCTCCTCTGCCACCGCGAGAAACAGCCACAGGTGCCGAATCAAACGAAAGTTGACCATGGTTCGATAGCCTCGACGTATCAATTGAATCCTGAATTCGGAATATACATATCGAACGCGAGCGCCGATAGTGCGGATTCGACATGCAGACGGAGCCCACCATGCCCGAATCATCCCTACTCGACCGTCTCGCGCGTTTCGATACGAACACCATATCGGACGCGCTGGACTTCCTCGCGCTGCCCGGTGCGACGGTCGGCCTGCGCCCGCTCTGGGCGTGCCCGAAAATCGTCGGCCGTGCGAGCACCGTGCAGCTCGCCGCGAAAACCGGCGACGCGCCGACTGCGCACCTGATTACGCCCGTCGTCGCCGCGATCGACGCCGACGACCGGATTCTCGTGATCGCGGGCGGCCTCGACGGCATCTCGTGCTGGGGCGACATCCTCGCGAACGCCGCGCAGGTCCGCCGCATCCGCGGCTCGGTGATCGACGGCATGAGCCGCGACATCGAAGGCAGCGAAGCGATCGGCTACCCCGTCTACGGCCGCGGCGTCACGATGGTCAGTGCACGCAATCGCGTCGTCCAGGTTGCAGCGGGCGACCCCGTGACGATGGCCGGCGTGATCGTCAGTCAGGATGACTATGTGATTGCCGACCGTTGCGGCACCGTGTTCGTGCCGGCCGCGAGAATCGACGACGTACTCGCATACGCGGAGCGCATCGCGCGCCGCCAGGACGGGATGGTGCACGCGGTGCGCGGCGGACGCTCCGTCGCCGACGTGATGCACGACACGGCATTCGAAGCCATCCGGGAGGAACGCGCATGAGCACCGACGATCAAACGCTCGTCGCATTGCTGGCAGGGCTCGACACACCCGCGGTGTCCGACGCGCTCGATACGCTCGGCATCGCCGGCCAATGCGTCGGCGTGATGCCGCTCGCCGATCCGGCGCAGGTCGTCATCGGGCCGGCATTCACCGTGCGGTACGCGACGGCCGGCACGCCGCCCGGCACGGTCGGCGATTTCGTCGACGAGGTCGGCGCCGGCGACGTCGTCGTGATCGACAACGACGGTCGCACCGACTGTACCGTCTGGGGAGACATCATGACGCAGTACGCGGGCCTGCGCGGTATCGCGGGCACCGTGATCGACGGCGTCTGCCGCGACGTCGCCCGTGCGCTCGCCGACCGGTATCCGCTGTTCACCAAAGGCCGCTTCATGCGAACCGGCAAGGACCGCGTGCAGGTCGAAGCGGTCAATGCACCCGTGTCGATCGGCACCGCGCGCGTCTGCAGCCGCGACATCGTCGTGGCCGACGCAAACGGCGTGGTCGTCGTGCCACGCGCACGCGTGCGTGAAGTTGCCGATATCGCACGTGGGATCGAGGCCGTCGAACAGCACATTCGCGACCGGATCGCCGCCGGCGCGACGCTCGCCGACGCGCGCGCGGCGCTCGGCTATCACACGTTGCAGCGGAGGGATCGATGAGCGCGCCCCACCTGTCCGCCGACGGCATCGCCGCGCTCCACGCCCGCGCACGGACGCTCGGCACCGCGACGCTGTTCGAAGCGTCCGGGCTGCCGTGCGCGGTCGATCCGCAAGTCCGGACGCTATGGCCCGGCGCCTTCGTCGCCGCGCCGGCCTATCCCGTCGCGTGCTCGCCCGGCGACAACCTCGCGATCCACATCGCGCTCGAACGCGCACCGCGCGGCAGCGTGCTCGTCGTTGACACGGGCGCCTTCCTCGCCGGCTACTGGGGCGAAGTATTGACCGTCGCCGCGCAGGCGGCCGGCCTCGCGGGGCTCGTGATCAACGGCGGCGTCCGCGACGTCGCGGCCCTGCGCGCACGGCGGTTCCCGGTGTTCACGTGCGGCGTGTCGGTGCGCGGCACGGTCAAGGCCAGCGCACCGTCGGTCGGCATCGCGCTGCATTTCTCGGGCGCGCCGGTCGCGCCCGGCGACCTCGTCGTCGGCGACGACGACGGTGTCGTGATCCTGCCGGCCGCCCGTGTCACGCAGATCGTCGCGAACGGCGAGGCGCGCGCGGACAAGGAGGCCGCCATGATGCGCCGGCTCGCTGAAGGCGCGACCACGCTCGAACTGATGAATCTCGAACACTGGAGAACCGCGTCATGACGCAATCGATTTCTCGGCTGAACGCTCGCCTGGCCACCGCGCTGCCGTCGGCGACCTACCGGATCATGGACCGCGTTGCCGCGCGCCGCGCGGCCGGGCACGCGGTCGTTTCGCTCAGCGCGGGCGAACCCGACTTCGACACACCCGAACCGGTCCGCACGGCCGCCATCGACGCGATTCGCGCGGGCCACACGCGCTACACGCAGGTAGCCGGACTGCGCACGCTGCGCGAGGCCATCGCAGGAAAATTCGCCCGCGAGAACGGTCTCGAGGTCGACTGGCAGGACACGATCGTGTGCAGCGGCGGCAAGCAGGTGATCTTCAACGCATTTTCGGCAACCTTGAACGACGGCGACGAAGTCGTCGTGCCGGCACCGTACTGGGTCAGCTATCCGGAGATGGTCCTGCTGTGCGGCGGCACGCCCGTTGCCGTACGCTGCGGGGCCGGGAGCGGCTTCAAGCTCACGCCGGACGCGCTCGCGCAGGCCATCACGTCGCGCACGCGTTGGCTCGTGCTGAATTCGCCGTCGAATCCGACCGGCGCGGTCTACTCTGAAAACGAGTTGCGCGCACTGGCCGACGTCCTGCTCGCCCATCCCGACGTGCTCGTGCTGTCCGACGACATCTACGAGCACCTCGTGTTCGACGGCCTGGCGTTTCGCACGATTGCTCAGGTCGAGCCGCGCCTGCGGCCGCGAACGCTGACGATGAACGGCGTATCGAAGGCCTATGCGATGACGGGATGGCGGATCGGGTACGGCACTGGCCCGCGCTGGCTGATCGACGCGATGGAAACGCTGCAGGGCCAGCAGACATCAGGCGCATGTTCGATCTCGCAGCATGCGGCACTCGCGGCGCTGACCGGGCCGCAGGATCATATCGCGCATGCGCGCGGCGTCTTCGAGGCCCGTCGCGACCTGGTCGTCGCGCGGCTCGATGCGGTGCGCGGCATGCATTGCCCGACGCCGCAGGGCGCGTTCTATGCGTTCGCGTCGTGCGAAGCATTGATCGGCACGATGTCGCCGGCCGGTACGGCGCTCGACTCCGACGACGCGATAGCGATGGCGCTGCTCGATGAAGCCGGCGTCGCGATCGTGCCGGGCAGCGCATTCGGGCTCGACGGGTATTTGCGCATCGCGTATGCGCTGGACACCGCATCGCTCGCGACGGCATGCGACGCGATCGAGCGGTTCGCGCACGGGTGCCGGTGATCCCTCGGATGGGCGGCGGGGTCGGGACGCGTCACGCGCGCTCCTTCCGGGCCGTCCGCGACGGCAACGTCATCGCGGCCACCCCGGCAACGACGCATCCGAGTCCCACCCACGCCGATGCCGACAGCGACTCCCCGAGCAGCGCCATGCCGATGCCGACGCCGATCGGCACGCGCAGATAGGCTTGCGCCGTCGTGCCGACCGACCCGAGCGTCTGGACGAGCCGGAAGTAGATGACGAGCGCGAGTGCGGTCGAAAACACCGCGAGCGCCGCCAACGCCATCAGCGATTGCGGCGACGGATGAAGCGTCCACGGGCGATCGACGACGATGCTGGCTGGTACCAGCACGAGCGCGCCGACGATCAGCGAGCCTGCGGCCGGCGCCGCAGGCGACAGTCCGCCGAAGGCCCGCCCGTAGATCGCGGCGCCCGCGTAGCAGACGGTCGCCGCGACAATCGCCAGTTGCGGCACGAGCTGCCGTCCGAGTCCTTCGAACGCGCTTACGCCGACCACCAGCGAGATGCCGACGAGCCCCGCGACGACGCCGAACAGCTTCCGCGGCGTCAGCGGTTCATGGCGGGTAATCAGCCAGGTGCCGACGAATGCGAGGACGGGCGACGCGGAATTGAGGATCGTCGCGAGACCGGCTTCGACCGAGCGCTCGGCCCACGCGATCAGCGTGAACGGCACGACGCTGTTCAACAGCGCCTGCACGAAGAAGCGCCGCCAGACCGCGAGATCGCGCGGCATCGGAATGCGGCGGATGCGCATCCACAGCAGCAGCACCGAGCCGGCGATCAAGGTCCGCGCGGCAATCAGCGTCAGCGGCGGAATCGTCGCGACGCCGATCCGGATGAACGTGTAGGACGCGCCCCATAACGTCGAGAGCGCGAGGAGCAGGAGCAGATCCGTGACGGCGGGTGGGTTGCGGGGCATGACGGGCTGCATGTCGGAGTGTTCGCGTTCGCGATCCGTGACGGGTCGGGATCGACTCGTCGGGCACGGACCGCGTGAGCGGATGATGCGGTTGGCCGACACGCAAACGCTTCAGTGTGATGCGAAATATGGGTGGTGCCCGACCCGCCGCGCCAACGACACTACCCGACACCCCGCATCCACCCATCCACCATCAACGCGCCGCCATCGCCTCCGTAACCGCAAGAAACCGCTCGATCTCTTCACCCGTCTGGCAATGAAGCGGCGACACGCGCACCGCGCCGTCGAGATTGAATGATTTCAGCATCCGCCCTGAATACAGGCTCGACGCGACCCGCTCGTAGACGATCACGCCGCGCCGCTCGTACTCGCGTACCGCCTGCGTCGCGTCGAGATTCTCGAACCCGATGCCGACGATCAAATCACGCATCTCGAACGCGTCGTGGTCCCAGAACACGCGAACGCCGTCCATCGTCCTGAGCCCCCGCCGGCCGCCGTGACCGTCGAGCAGCGCCGCCAGCAACGCCCGTTCGTGCAGTTCGATCCGGTGCATGCCTTCGGCGAACAGCGTGCGCCGATCGTCCGAATCGCTGAAGTACGCGCCGATCCATGTGACGTAATCGACGATCGCCGTGACGACCGCGAATTGCGCGGGCGCCGGGCTGCCGAGTTCCCACACGCCCGACGCTTTCGCCGCGAGTCGGTGATGCGGCAGCGACGCCGCGCGCGGCGACAGCCACGAGATCCCGGAGCCGCGGCAGCCGAAGAACTTGTAAGGGGCGAAATTGATGCCGTCGACCGGCGTTGCCCGCAGGTCGATCAGGCCGTGCGGCGCATGCTGGACGGCATCGACGACGATGAACAGATCCGGCTTCTTCTCGCGTGCCCGTGCAACGATCGCTTCGATATCGAGTTTCGCACCGGAAATGTTCGACGCGGCCATCACGCTGAGCAGCGCCGTATCCGCGTCGACGAGCGACACGATCGCGTCGACGTCCACGCCGCCGGTTCGCGGATTGCTCGGCGCGATGCGCAACGTCTTGCCGGTGCGCTCCGCGTAGTACGTCATCGCGTCATGGGACGACGGATGCTCGAGCACGGTCGTGACCGCATTCGTGCCCGGCACGTTCTCCATGATCGCCCGCACCATGTCGAACATCGCGCCGGATGCCGTCAGCGATGCGTAGATCGAGCCGCCCTGCGCGTTGAGGATCGTGCGAACGTCGTCCTCGCCGCGCGCCTGGATCGCCTGCAGGTCGAGCGCGCGTTCGTGAATGCGCTCCGGGCAGTCGGGCAGCGCATCGACACGCGCATACGCATCGAGTGCCGCCTTCAGCCGGAACGACCCGCCGGCGTTGTCGAAAAACAGGCGTTCGCGCCCGTCGATGTCACGGTCGATGTGATGAAAGCGCGACCGGATTTCGCGCATCAGCGCGTCGGGAAAAAAGGCTCCACGGATACTGCTCATCTGCGATGCTCCTGTTTGGTTCTTGAGGTTGTCGGTCGGTGTCGTGCGGCCAGGGTCACGCGTCGAGCGACGCGAGATACGCGCGGCCCTTTTCCGCGTCGTACCGGCCTTCCCACTTCGCAATGACGAGCGGCGCGAGCGCATTGCCGATCACGTTCAGTGCGGTGCGTCCCATGTCCATCACGCGATCGACTCCGGCGATGAAGGCCAGCCCCTCGAGCGGCAGCCCCGCGCTCGCCAGCGTGGCGAGCAGGATCACGAACATGAAACCCGGTACGCCTGCCGCGCCTTTCGACGTGACGACCATCGTCAGCGTCAGCACGACCTGCTCCTGCCAGCCCAGATGCACGCCGTACAGCTGCGCGACGAACAGCGTGCCGATCCCGAGATAGATCGACGCGCCGTCGAGATTGAACGTGTAACCCGTCGGCACCACGAACGTCGTGATGCTCTTCGGCACACCGTAGTCCTCCATCTTCTTCATCAGTTGCGGCAGCACCGTCGCCGAGCTGCAGGTCGAGAACGCGATGATCAGCTCGTCCTTGATCACGCGCAGCAGCGTGAAGATCCGGAACCCGCACATCCGCGCGACGGCGCCGAGCACGCCGAGCGCGAACAGCAGGATCGCGAGGTAGGTCACGGCGACCAGCTTCAGCAGCGGCAACAGCGAACCGAAGCCGAAGCTCGCGACCGTCACCGCGATCAATGCACACACCCCGATCGGCGCGTAGTGCATGACCATGTTCGTGACCTTGAACATCGCATCGGCAATCCCTTTCAGCGTCGCGAGGACCGGCGCCCGGTATTCGTCCGGCACCGATTGCAGCCCGAGCCCGAACAGCAGCGAAAAGAAGATCACCGGCAGCAGGTCGCCCTTCGCCATCGACGCGACGATGTTGTCCGGAATCACGCCGAGCACGAGCGCCATCAGCCCGTGATGGGCCTGCGCCTGCTGCGCCGCCTGCTGGTAGTGCGACAGGTCCGCATGCCCGAGCTGCGACAGGTCGGTGCCAATACCGGGCTGCAGTACGTTGCCGATCACGAGACCGAGCACGATCGCGACGGTGGTCACCGCCTCGAAGTAGACCAGCGTCTTCAGGCCGATGCGGCCGAGCGACTTGCCGTCGCCGACGCCCGCGATGCCGATCACCATGCTCGTGAACACGATCGGCACGACGATCATCCGGATCAGCTTGATGAAGATGTCGCCTGCCGGCTGCAGGAACCCGGACACCGCCGCGTCGCGCAGCTGCGGGAAGCGGTTCAGTACGAGTCCGGCCGCGATGCCCGCGACGAGGCCGATGACGATCTGCCACGCCAGCCCGACGCGCGGCTTGCGCGCGGCGGGCTCGGCCGGCGGGTGTTCAATGACGGTGTCCATGTCTGTCTCCATAACCGGGGTCCATGCGATTGATCGTGGCGCACCGTGCGGCGCGCATGCCGGCGCGGGATTGCCGGCCGGTTCGGGCCGCGCGGGACACGCCGGGCGACACGACATCGACACCTTAAGCAGCCTAAATAAGCGAAAAAAGCGATTTTTTTATATGTCAAACTATCGCTTTTATTCATCTATCGGCGGACGCGATGCTGACCTTCAAGCAGATGGAGGCGTTGTACTGGATCGTGCAGCTCGGCTCGTTCGAAGCAGCGGCGAACCGGCTGAATACGACGCAGTCGGCGGTATCGAAGCGCATCCAGGAACTCGAGCGCGCGTTCGACCTGACCGTGTTCGACCGCGCGCATCGCAGCGCGAGGCTCACCGACAAGGGGGCGGAGCTCTTCGACCATGCGAAGGAATTGCTCGAACGCCGCGACCAGATCGTCGAGCGCATCAGTTCGAAGGAAGTGCTGGTGCGGCAGGTCCGGATCGGCGTGACGGAACTCACCGCGCTCACGTGGCTGCCGCGCCTGATCGCGGCCGTTCAGGCTGCCTATCCGAAAGTGCACGTGGAAGCCGAAGTGGACCTCAACGCGACGCTGCGCGAGCGCCTGGCGGCCGATACGATCGACCTGATCGTCGTGCCGCAGATCCATGCCACCGAGCCGTTCGAGTCGACATCGGTCGGCGAGGTCGACAACGCGTGGATGTGCGCGGCCGGATTCGCACCGAAGCGGAAAACGGCCATCCCGCTTGCGGACATCGCGCAGTTCCCGCTGATCCTGCAAGGCGGCCTGTCGGGCACCGGCCATCTGTACACGCGCTTTCTCCAGGAGCACGGGGTCGGCATGCAGCGCACCCTGGCCAGCAACAGCCTGATCGCGCAGATCGGGCTCGCGCTGTCGGGGCTGGGTGTCACCTACCTGCCGACGGCCTGCCTGTCGCGCATGGTCGCGTGCGGCGCGCTCGAGATCATGCAGACGCGCCCCGCGCTGCCCCCCGTTCGCTACGTCGCGTTGCACCGCGCCAACCGGCCGCATTCGCTCAATGCCGAGATCGCACGGCTCGCCGCGCAGTCGTGCAACTTCAACGCGAACCTGCTGGATCCCGGCGAGCATCCGCCGCCGGGCACACGCAAGTCGTAGGCGACGGTCGGCATCCGGATGTCCCGAACCCCGTGGCGCCGTCAACCGCTCGCCCCATCCCGCCGGCCCCGGCGTGATAACGTTGCACATCACCCGCGCACGGGCCCGCCCCGCCGGGCGCGCACACCGCTTTCACGCCGATATCGAACATGTCGCTGACACCGCTTCCCGCCCTGCTCGACGAAACCCTGCGCACCGTCGCGCGCCGCTACCGGCTGCCGCCGCTCGACAGCGCGCTGTCGCCGGCCGACGCCGCGAACCCGGCCGCCACGCTTGCGACCGTGATCGAGGAAGCGCGCACGATGCGAAGCGACGGACAGACGCCCGACGCGGCACTGCGGCAGCGCTTCATCGACGCCCTCGCGCAGATGATCCGCGATGCGATGGATACGCACGCCGGCGATCCCGCCTTTCAGGCCGCGGTGCTGCGGCACGATGCGCCGAGCGTGCGCGAATACGCGTCGTTGTCGGCGCACGCCGAGCAGGACCGTCGCGCGCTGCACTCGGCCGTCAACGCGATCGCGCACCCGGCCAAGCTCGAGCGCAGCGCCCGCCCATGGCAACGCGACGGGCTCGCGCGGCTGCATGCGGCCGCCACCGCCGCGTCGTGGGCCGAGCTGCACGACACGCTGCGACACCTGCTCGCGCTGCCCGACATGGCGACCGACGCCGCGTTCGAGCAGGACATCGTCAAGCTGAAAGACAGCCCCGCGCTCGAACGCATGCTGCGTGTCGGCGCACTGGCATCGGACGAGCACGTGCGTCGCTATCGCGCGCTCTGGGTCCGCCAGGGTCCGCTCGAGGGCAGCACCGTTGCCGTCGCGCAGGGCGTCGCATCGCAGCAGCGCGGGGCGGCCGTCGAAGCGCTGGCCGCACAGGCGCTCGACGCGCTGGCCAGCAGGCTCGACGCCGTCGACGCACGCCGCACGTACCGCGTGGTGACGTCGATGCGCGTGCCGTCATCGATACCGGGCCGGCACGATCGCGCGAAAACCGAATGGGACGCGATCCTGCTCGAACGCACGCGCGGCGACGACCCGGCGCCCGCATGGAACGTACGCTTCCTCGTCGAAGCGAAAGCGTCCGCGGATGCCGCGACGACCGATCTGCCGCGGCTGCTGCGCGGCCTGACCCTGCTCGCGCAGGCCGACCCGGACACGATCTATGCGTTCGAGACGCACCAGGGCACGGTGCGCGTGCACGGCGCATCGCTGCGGGCGCTGACGACCGACGAAGCGGCGCTGCCACGGGAAGTGCTCTATTGCTGCGATGCGTCTGCCGACGCGACGCCGCGCCTGCTGGGCGCCGCCAGCCGGATGCAGCTGCTGTCGGCGCAGGCCAGCCTCGAATACGCGAGCGCGCTCGCGCAGCGGCCGGATGCCGACCCGGGCGGCCTGGGTGTCGTCTGGCACGCGCTGCTCACGCTGCCGCAATGGCATGCCGTGCTGCACCAGTACCCGTCGTTGCGGCAGGTCCGCGAGCTGATGGTGGCGATCGACGACTTGCGGGCCGCGATCGACGATGTCGATGAAGACGGGGTGGCGAGCAGCGTATACGCGTGACGCTCGAAACGAGCCGCCGTGCGGCGGCCTGAAAGCACCGCCCGCTCAGTTGGTGAGCACGCCGAACGGCAACGTCCACCCTGTCAACCGGCCGCCATCCGCCCATCGATCCTCGGCCGCATCGCATGGCAGCAGAACCGGCGCGGTCGCGCACTCGAGGGTTTCCTTCGGCGTATGGCCGAACTCCGCCTTGAACAGCCGGTGGAAATACTTCTCGTCGGGAAAGCCGTGCGCCCACGCGATCTCCGCGATGCGCTGATGCCGGCGCTGCGGGTCGCCCAGCACGTGGTACGCGTGGCGCAGCCGCCGCCGCGTGATCTGCCGCATCACGCCGCCGTCTTCCTTGAACAGTTGATAGAGCCGCGCTCTCGACACGCCGATGTCGCGGCAGATCCGGTCGGGATCGAGATCGGGCTCCAGCAGATGCACGTCGATGTAGCGCCGCACCCGCTCGGCCAGCGCCCCGTCGATCGGGCCACGTGCGTCGTGCAGCGCCTGCGCGGTCGGTGAAACGGCCGCGGCCAGCAGCAGCAGCATCGATTGCACGATGCTCGGGATCTCGTGCGTGCGCAGATTCGGCAGGTTGCGGAACAGCGACAGCATGTGGTCGCCGAGCAGCCGCCCCACGCCGCTCGTCAGCGTCTGGCCGTGCGCCTGCGCCGCATGGCTCGGCAGCAGGTACCTCGGCACGACGAGACTGATCACGTCGCCGGCCTCGACCCTGCAGTCGTTGATCTGCGCGACGTCGTAGACGAACAGGTCGCCGGCACCCTTGATCAGTTCGGGCCCGCCGGTGTGGCTGGCCAGCCGCCCGCCGAGCAGCAGCGTGAAACGGATCGAATCCTGGCCGTCGAGCCGGATCCGCCGCGTGGTCCGGTTGACCCGATAGGCCGGCGCGCGCGAGTGCCAGTGCCGGCCCGACAGGATCAGCGGGCCGAGCGCCGCGCCGCTCGCTTCCGCGTCGAACGCGCCGTGGCCACCGTCGTCATCCAGACGGTAGTCGCACAGCATGTCCTTGACCCAGACGTGGAACCGGTCCTGCTCGGGGTAATCGATCGTGCGAAACTTGAAAACAGGGACGAATGCCGCTTGATCCATGACAGTTTTTTTATCGAGCCGACACGAGAGGATAGATCGGTTCGTCGATTATCGGACCAAATTGCGCCGGCGCAAGGCCGGCGCGGCATATCGTCCACCGAAGCGGCCGACCGGCGCCCCGCGACGGGCGCCGTCGATCTCGCGGCCATCAGCGTTGCGGATGGCATTCCCAGTTGTTGTACGTCGGCCGATCGATCGGCGTGAGCCCCGGAATCATGAACACCGTACAGCCGAAACGCCGCCCCTTGCCGGTCGTCGCGTCGTAACTCACCTTCTGGCCGCCCAGGCCGTCCTTCTTCCCGTACTGCACGTTGGCGACCGTGATCTCGTCCGACGACGCAAGGCCGAGCGTCTTCGCGGTCGACGCCTGCACGTCGATCATGTTCATCTGCGTCGAACCGCACGCGGACAACACGAGGCCGGCGGTCGCCGCGCCCAACGCAGTCCGCAAGGTGACGCTGCACTGCAAAATCCTCTTCATGGCTTCTCCTTCGAATGCCCGACGCGACACGATTACGAGCCCGGCGTGTAAAAACTGGACTGGATCTGGCTGCCGATGTTCGCGGCAAACCCCTGCCAGACGAGCGCCATCGCCCCCGTCGCGTTGACCGCCAGCGCCGGCCACGACCCATCCTGCGGATCCAGCGTCGACGTACTCCACGCGCCGTTCCGGTAGCCGGCCACGAGGAGGACCGACGCGTTCGGCGTGCCCGTGTCCTCCCACGCAACCGTCACGTTGCCCGCTGGGTCGACCACCAGCGGCGGGTACTGGAGCGCCGCCCCGTTCAGGTGTTCCGTCAGCTTCTGCAGCGGCCCCCAGTTTCCGCTGGCATCCGACACGCTCGCCTGCAGGACCACGCCGCCTTCCGCCCACATCGCGGCGGCCACGCCGTTTTCGTTGACGGTCAGCATCGGCGTCGCGATGAAGCCCGTGGGCACCACGATCGCCGGGGCGACGGGCTGCGCGGGCTGCCATCCGGTTCCGGATACATAGCGCTGCGACATCGTGGCGTTGTAGAGCTTCCCGCCCGTCACGTCGAGTTGCCCCCAGACGAGCGTGATGTTGCCCTTCGCATCCATGCCGGCGACCGGCGAGATGATCGTCGTGAACAGGCTCGAGTTCGATACGACCTGGTTGGCGTTGGTCCAGCCGTTGGTCGCGTCGTACGTGGCCGTCCACAGCGCCGATTTCGTATGGTTGGTCTGCCGCCACGCAAGCACCGCGCGGCCGGACGACAGGACCGACAGCATCGGCCTCACGTTGTCGGTATCGCCGGTCACGGCGCCCGGCCCGCTCTGCACCGGCATCTGGACCAGCGCCGTCGGCGACCACTGCCCGGCCTGCGTATAGCGCGTCCATGCGATGCGCGTATCGAGCAGGCTGATCGACTGCGTCCAGGTGACGAGCGCGTTGCCCTGTCCGTCCATGCCGGCGGAATAGGACGAACCGGCCATGTCCGGCGCCAGGGTGACAGGCGCGCCCCATCCGCTACCCGGGCTGTACGGGCGCGCCCACAGCGCGTAAGTGTTGGGGCCCGGCGTCCATTCGGTCCAGAACGCGACCGCCTGCCCGCTCGCGTTGCCGACCAGTTGCGGCTGTACCCCGGTCAGCGCGTTCATCGCATGCGAACCGTCGCTCGTGTCGAGCCGCGTCGCGCTTCCCCAGCCCGAGCCCGGCACATAGCGCGCGCCCCACATCTCGTTGCCGGTCATGCCGGCCGGGCCATTGGTCATCCAGGTCGCGAGCGCGTTGCCGCTCGCGTCGATGGTCACGCTGGGCTGGCCTTCCGGCCCCTTGCCGTCCACCGCGGCGGCCTTCGACCAGCCGGCCTGCGGCTGCGTGGCCCCGCCGCCCGTCGGTCCGCCATTCGAACCGCCACCGGGCGAGGTCGGACCGGAAGGTGAACCGGGATTGTTCGGCGACGACAACGACGCGCCGCCGTTCGTGGCGACGTCGTCGCCGCCGCATGCAGACAGCGCGAGCGCGGCTGCCATGACCATCCATGTAATGGGTTTCATCGGAATCCTCTTGTTGTCGTGTTCCGGCGCACTCTCGTCTGCCGTTCGCCGTACGATGCGTCGCATCGATCGGCCGATTGATAAGCAATACTATTGAACAGGCATGGAAACCGGCATCCGTTCGCCTTCAGTCGTGATCGACACCGTCGTGCGGATCGATGCGAACACCGCTTTCGGCAGACCGCCCCCGTCGGGCAGCGAGGACGACGGCAAGTCGTCTATCGTCGGATGTCCGTCGCTGCCGGCTGCATCTTAATTCAGGGCGTCCGGATTCAAGGTGGCGTTGCGTCTACACTGAGTGGACTTCCATTTCGCCGGCCCGCATTCGACGCGACTCCCGGCCGGCCGGCGCGCGCTCGCGGCCTGGGTGGCCGGTGCGGTACGATACGCGCCGGGGCGAAACGCCTCACCTGAGAGACCCGGCCGCTGCGGCCCCATACCCGGCACAAGAAGAAAATGCCTAAAAGCCCCTTGCTGCACCGAAACCTGTTCGCCGCGCTGGCGGCCAGCCTGCTCTGGATCCCCGGCGCCCATGCCAGCTCGGACGATAGCTGCGAAGCACCGGCCACGCTCCGGCAGAATGCGTACTTCTGCGGCAACCTGCCGATACTGAGCCCCGCCAACGACACGCGCATCAACGCGATGCTGATGATGGTCGACAGCGTCAAGGTCGCACAGGCGTTTCCCGACCCGAAGACGATCCCGGCGAAAGACCGGATCAACCAGATCATCGTGCCGTTTCCGATGGACTTCTCCGGATGGATCTATATCGGGCAGAAGGAGCCGGACAAGACCGGCAATGCAGCGGATGCCGCAGCGCCGTCGAACCAGTACGCCGACGGCGAAGGCAGCATCTGCCGCAGCATGACCTCGGGCGCCGACGCGTTCAACGACGCACTGGGCCGTGCCGGCGGCCTCCCCGCCGACGAAGCCACACGGCTGCGCGCGGCGCGCGCCGACATCGGGCAGAAGACCTGTGCCGCCGGGGGCGCGAGCGCCGCGTGGACGAAACCGCCGGTCAAGTCGCCGCTCGGCCAGCAGTTCGCCGCGTACCTCGACGGCACGAACGCGTTCTACCGCGCCGACTTCCTCACCGCGACCAGGGCCTTCGCGAGCGCTTCGCGCAGCGCGAACCCGTGGCTGAAGGAAACCGGGCTCTATATGGCCGGGCGCGCGCAGCTGAACGCCGCGCAGGCCAACGTATTCGACAACGACAGCCCCACGCCGACGCGCGGCCGCGTGACGAAGGTGTCGCTCGACGCCGCGAATACGGTGTTTCGCGCTTACCTGAAGGTGTATCCGCAGGGGCGCTATGCGACCTCCGCGACGGGGCTGCTGCGGCGTGTCGCGTGGCTCGGCGGCAATGTAACGCAGCAGGCCGACCTGTACGGCCACGCGCTCGCGCGCTGGTCGCCGGCGACGTCGAACGTGCCGCTGATCCAGCTGGCGAACGAACTCGACAGCAAGCTGCTGTTCGGGCCGGAATTCGACGCGCGCCAGATCCAGTCGCCAACCGTGCTCGCGACCGTCGACCTGCTGCGCATGCGCACGTCGGAAAACAGCGACTCGAGCCGCGCCAAGCCGCTGTCGCTGGACGACCTGCAGGCGCAGAAGCCGCGCTTCGCGAATGCGCCCGCGCTCTACGATTACCTGCTCGCGACCTGGTACGTTCAGATCGGGCACAAGCCGGACGCCGCGCTCGCATTGCTGCCGCAAACGCCCGCCGAGCCGCTCGACTACTTCGGCCTGAGCCAGCAGGCGCTGCGCGGGTTCGCGCTGGAGGATAGCGGCCAGACCGACAAGGCACGCCAGCTGTGGCGCGACCTGATCCCGCTCGCGAAATTCCGCTTCCAGCGCGAGGCACTGGAACTCGCGCTCGCGATCAACCTGGAGCAGGCCGGGCTCGTCAACGACGCGTTCGCCGACGATTCGCCCGTGCAGAACGCCGCGATCCGCGCGGTGCTGCTGCAACGCTCGGCCAATGCGGACCTGCTACGCGCGCAGGCGCAAAACCAGACGACCGGCGGCGCGCTGCGCGACACCGCGCTGTACACGCTGCTGTACAAGGAGCTCACGCGCTCGCATTACGCCGAGTTCATCGCGGATGCCGCGCTGGTGTCCGGCAAACCTGCCGATCCGTTGAAGCCGTTCATCGCAGCCGGCGCCAAAAACGAAGACGGTTATGCGTGCCCGTCCGCGAACGACATCGCCACGGCACTCCAGCAGAATCCCGCCGATGCGAAAGGGCTGAACTGTCTCGCCGATTTCGTGCGCCTGCACCCGCCCGCGCCCGGCCTCGAAAGCGATCCGGTGCCGCCGTGGATGCGCAACGCATCGACGACGTCCGCCACGCGCCTCCCGCCGACGCTCGGCGGCGCGCCGTCGCAGTTCGCGGGCAAGCCGTACGAGCGGATGTCGAGCTACGTGACGGTGATGGCCGATGCGCAGGCGAACCCGAACGACCGCGCCTACGCGTACTACCGTGCGATCAAGTGCTATGCGCCGGCCGGCTCCAACGAATGCGGCGGCAAGGAGGTGCCGAAGAACACCCGCAAGCGCTGGTTCGATACGCTGAAGGCCAGCTACCCGGGCAGCCCGTGGGCCCAGAAGCTCCGCTACTACTGGTAAGCGCCGCGTGAAGCGTATCGCGTGCATTGCGTGCCTTGCGCTACTGCTGGCCGGACGCGCCGCACTGGCCGGCACCGTCGATGCCGCGCAGTACGACGCGTTCTGGCTATGGGCCGGCGTGAAGCCGCAGGCGGTCGTGCGCGGCGCACGCACCGTCTACGTGCTGCAAGGGCAGATCGAGGCATCGCCGCGGGACGAATCGCAGGTCCGCGTGATCGCGCAGGGCGTCGCGCTGCCGCCCGCGCCGCAGGCGCGCGTGTGGCTCGTCTATCGTGCCCATACGCTGCGCTGGACGCCGCGCGTCACGCAGATCATGCTCGCGCAGCTCACGCGCTGGCGCGCGTCGGGCCGCGCGATCACCGGCATCCAGATCGACTTCGATGCGCGCACGCGCCACCTGCAGGATTACCTCGCATTTCTGCAGTCGTTGCGCGAGACGCTGCCCGCCGATTGCCGGCTGAGCATCACGGGGTTGCTCGACTGGAGCAGCCGCATCGACGCCGACCAGGTCAATCAGCTCAGGGGGATCGTCGACGAAGTGGTCGTGCAGACCTACCAGGGCCGCAGTACGATCCCCGATTACGCCAACTACCTGCCGCGCGTCGCGCGGCTGCAGTTGCCGTTTCGCATCGGCATCATCCAGGGAGGCGAATGGGACGCACCGCCGTACCTCGCGACGAACCCGTGGTTCCGCGGCTACGTCGTGTTCCTGCGCAACGGCTAGCGCGCCAAGGCGCGGCGGCGTCGATCCTGCCCGCGCTCGAGATTTATTCCGGGCGCGGCGAAGTCGCGTCCACGTACACCCATGCGGCGACGCCCGACTCGAGCACCACGCGATCACGGCGATACGCGTCGACTTCGTAGTCGTCCGCGTGCTGCAGTTCTTCCGGCGTGATCGCAAACACGGTACCCGTTACGCGATCGCCCGCCTGGCCGGTATAGGCCACCACCGGATGATGCGTCTTCCCGCTCGTCGCCACCACGTCCGGGTCGTCGATCTTCAGCATCGTCATCGCGTAACCGGGCATCGCATCCTCACGACCGTCGAGCTTGCGGCCGAAGGTCGCGAGCTGCACCGGTTCGAGTTGCAGCGTGCCGTATGAGAAGAGATGCTCGGAGAAAATCGGGGTGGTGCTAGACATGATTGAACTCGATCAAGGAGTGGGGGCAAACGAAGCGTAACGCAGATCGCCGACGGGCTTACGCGGCACCCGCGATCGCACTGCCGAGCCCGGCGAGCGCAATCACGAGCAGCGCGCCCGCCGACGACGCAGTAATCCAGCGCTGCTTGCGATGGATCAGCGGATGGTTGATCGCGGCCATGTAACTGGTCAGGATCGTGAAATCGACCGCGATCCACAGTGCGGCCAGGATGGCCAGGCTCACGCGCGAATCCGGCGTGATGCCGACGAACTGCGGAAAGAACGCGACGAAGAACAGCAGGTCCTTCGGATTCGCGATGCCGACGAGAAAGCCGCGCACGACGCCCGGCAAGCGCCGCGCCTGCGATGCCGGTTCGCCTTCCCGCGCGTCATTGCCGTCGCGCGCCCGGCTGGCGCGCCATTCGCCGAGCAGCGTCCGGACGGCCAGCACCGCGATGAACACGCAACCCGCCACGTGCAGCCCCGTGAGCAGGCGCTCGCTGACGAGCACGACGCCGAACACCATCAGCATCGCCCCCGCGATCATCACGAGGCTCGCGGCATTCGCGCCCACCGCGGTCAGCATGCCCTGGCGGATTCCGCGTCGCGCGACGGTGCCGACCACGAGCATGACGACCGGGCCGGGCGTCGCGATGAGCAGCACGATCGCGGCGAGATAGGCGAACAGCAGCGGGTAATGGAGTGTCATGACAAAAAGTTGTTGAATGGATTGACGCGCGTGCTCGCCACGGTGGCATCATCGGGATTCATCGCAGCGGATTGCACGGTTTTCTGCAGTATTGCGTGCCCGGCCTGCTGTTGAAAAACGGAAAATCCTGCCGAATGACATGAGTTTTATTCCTAATCGAAACCCGTGAAGGCCAAACCGCTCCCCCCTGTCTACGCGCTGCGCGCGTTCGAAAGCGCCGCGCGCACCGGCTCGTTTACGCTGGCCGCCGAGGAACTGAGCCTCACGCAAAGCGCGGTGAGCAAGCACGTCAGGACGCTCGAGACGTACTTCGGCCGGAAGCTGTTCGTCCGGCGCGGCCCGAAAATGACCGTGACGGCGGAAGCGCACATCTTCGCGTCAGGCCTGCGGCGCGGCTTCCGGCAGATCGAGGAGGCCTGCGTGCTGTTCCAGTCGCAACGCGACGTGCTGCGGCTCAAGGCGCCGTCCACGCTCACGATGCGCTGGCTGCTCGACGCGCTGGCCGCGTTTCGCTCCACGCGGCCAGCGTTCGAGGTGCAGATCGCAAGCGTGTGGATGGATGTCGATACCGTCGATTTTTTCAGCGAATCCTACGATTGCGCGATCCTGCTCGGCGCAGGCAAGTTCGGCGAGGCCACGCAGTGCGTGAAGCTGTTCGCCGAATGGCTGATTCCGGTGTGCTCGCGGGCGACCGCGACGGTCGCACGCACGAATCCGGCGGCGTGCGAGCTGATCCACCCGTCGCCCGACCGGCGCGACTGGCGGCGCTGGCTCAAGGGCAGCGGCCACGATCTGGAGGTGGACATCACGCGCGGGCAGGTGTTCGACATGCTCGAACAGGGGATCGCGGCGGCCATCGCCGGCCACGGCCTCTCGATCGGCGATCTCGCGCTGTGTGCGACGGCCATCGACGAGAAGCAGCTCGTGCTGCCGTTCAAGACGGCCGTCAATACCGGCGACGCGTACTACCTCGTCTGGCCGGAAGACTCCGCCAAGGCCGCGCAGGTGCGCGAATTGCTCGCGTTCCTGGAAAGCCGGATGCCGCGCCTGACGTTTCCGGGCATCCGCTTCAACGGCCCGGGCTGACCGCTGCGGCCGGCGGCCCGGCCGCGTTGCCGACGGCGCGACCGGCGCAACCTCG
>NZ_JAAGPO010000146.1:0-270 GCF_017104825.1 Burkholderia sp. Ac-20345
GATCTATCGTGTAGAGCGTGGTGGTCGCCGTGTCATTAAAAAAAAAAAAAAAAAAAAACAAGAAATTTAATGAATAAAAGACAGACTTATGAAGACGTAATAGATTATAGTCATAGTGCACGTTCGTTATATACATTGTGTTAGCACGTGACTGTTCGTCACAATACGTATGTGCAGCATAATTAGACTAGAACACTAGTTCGTAACCTATAGTCATAAGCTACGAGTTCTAACAATCTGTATATGTCTTGATCGATGAGTAGTAGATAT
>NZ_JAAGPO010000147.1:0-27445 GCF_017104825.1 Burkholderia sp. Ac-20345
TGGCACATCGACATGCATACGGCGATCCGCGCATCGGTGTTCGAGCAGTTCGCGCTGTTGCCGCACACGGGCATGCCGCCGACGCGCACGATGTTCGAATGGCTCGGCGACGCGCAGATCGCGGCCGTGCTGCTGCATACCGCGAAGGGCAACACGTATTCGCATTTCACGGCCGAGCACTGCGGCGCGCTCGCGTGCACGCTGGAACTCGGCAAGGTGCGCCCGTTCGGCCAGAACGACCTGACGCGCTTCGCGCCGGCCGACCGCGCGGTGCGCAAGCTCGTGTCGGGCGCCGCTCGTGATGCTAACGCTCGGGGCGGCCAGCCGTCGTTGCCGCGCGTCTTCACGGTGATCGACCAGATCACGAAGCAGAGCGACGCGCTCGAGCTGTTCGTCGCGGCCGACGTCGCGAACTTCACCGCGTTCGTACGCGGCACGGTGCTCGCGCAGGACGGCGACTACCGCTACACGGTGAAGCACGACGAGGAGCGCATCGTGTTCCCGAATCCGACGGTGAAGCCGGGTTTGCGCGCGGGCCTGCTCGTCATCGACACGACCCGCGAGACGGTCGCGGCGCTCGTCTGACGGTGACCGATTGCGCGTGGCCGCGGCGATCCGCGGCCCGCGCATCGCCCGGCAACCATTCCATTTTTGAGATTACGTCCGCATGCCGCGCAGAAGGCCCGCGCGGCGCGCTTGCGTATTTGCGACATCGTCTTGCAAGTTCGATGGGTAGCCCGGCTGACGTCGGCGCACGCAGTGCAGCATCACGTGCCGGCGGCTGCTTTGCCATATCGGGCCGCGCGGATTGGTACAATCGCGGCCTTGCGGCTGTTGCGCCGCATCACGGCGCGGCGGCGGCATTGCCGTGGTCATCCGACCCTGCAATGATGCATGCGCCCGTAGTTCCGGAACATTCGAGTATCGAGGAGAACACCTGATGAAGTTGGATTGGCGTAAAGTGGCCGCGCATGCGGTGGTGGTGGCGTCGGCCGTGGCGGCAGGCAGCGCGATGGCAGCGGATCTGAAAGAGATCCGTTTCGGCGTCGAGGCCTCGTACGCGCCGTTCGAATACAAGACGCCCGACGGCAAGCTGACCGGCTTCGACATCGACATCGGCAACGCGGTGTGCGCGAAGCTGAAGACGAAGTGCGTGTGGGTCGAGAACGACTTCGACGGCCTGATCCCGGCGCTGCAGGCGCGCAAGTTCGACGCGATCAACTCGGACATGACGATTACCGACCAGCGCAAGCATGCGATCGCGTTCACCGATCCGATCTACACGATTCCGAACCAGCTGATCGCGAAGCAGGGCACGGGCCTGCTGCCGACCCCGCAATCGCTGAAGGGCAAGCGCGTCGGCGTGCTGCAGGGCACGATCCAGGAAGCGTACGCGAAGAAGAAGTGGGCGCCGGCAGGCGTCGAAGTCGTGCCGTACCAGACGCAGGACCTGGCCTACGCCGACCTGAAGTCGGGCCGTCTCGACGCGACGTTCCAGGACGCGGAAGCGGGTTCGAAGGGCTTCCTGTCGAAGCCGCAAGGCCAGGGCTTCGCGTTCGCGGGCGGTACCGTGAGCGATGCCGAGATCCTCGGCTCGGGCGTCGGCTTCGGCCTGCGCAAGAACGACGCGGCGCTGAAGACCGCGCTCGACCAGGCGCTGAAGGAACTGAAGGCCGACGGCACGATCGACAACCTCGCGAAGAAGTACTTCAGCGTGCCCGTGACGCTCAAGTAAGCGTAGCGTTCGATCGCACGATGCAAGCAAACCGGCCGCTGATGCGGCCGGTTTGTTTTTGGAGGCGGGAAAGCGGCGTGGACAGCGGCCGGGGGCCGCGTCAGGCCGGAAAGAACCGGCCCAGTTCGCGCGCGAGCTCGTTGAGCACGGCCATCTCCTGCTGCGTGATCTTGCGCGCAGGCTGCGCGCCGGCCCAGTCGCCGTACAGCAGCGCGACGGTCGTCGTGCCGACGCGCACGGGCAGCAGCACGAATGCGCGCGTGTCGTCGAATGCATCGAGATACCACGCGGGCAGGCGCTTGAGCATCTTCGGCTCCTGCGCCTGCTCGATGAAGATGCCGACCGAGTTCGAGATCGCGAGATGAAACACGTCCGGCTCGAAGCGCTCGTCGAAGCGCAGCCGGTCGAGCGTCGTATCGACGCCGGGGCCGAAGCCGAGGCGCGCGGCGAACATGCCGTCGTCGTGACGCACGAACATCACGGTGCGCGTGAACGCGAGGCCGGCCAGCAGGCTTTCCGACGCGAGCGCGAGCACGGGCGTGAGCACGTGCTCGGACGGCAGCGCGCGCAGGTCCGCGAGGCCGGCTTCGAGGCACGCCTCGGGCTCGGCCTGCGCGCGCGCGATCGCATCGGCGTTCGCGCGCAGCTCGACGATCTCGCGCATCATGGTGTCGCTCGCTTCCTCGCGCGCGAGCCGCTCGGCGATCTCGACGAGCGCGTCGGATTCCATGTCGAGTTCCGCGCCGTAGTGCTGCGCGAGCGCCGCGATGCGCGCGTCGCGTTGCGGGCTTGCGGGCATCACGAGCGCGCCTGCGACGTCGGTCGAGCAGCGGCTGATCGCGCGCAGCCAGCGGACGCGGTCGGCCGGGCCGTCATCGGTCGCATGGTCTGCGTCGCGGTCGTCCTCTTCGTTGCCGAACGCGTCGGTGTGCACCACGTGGTCGTGGTCGGCCATCCCCGCGCGGATCACGTCGGGCAAGCGCCAGCGCGCGGCCGCCTCGAGCCCGATCTCGTCGAAGCCGACGCCGAGCACATCGATGCAGGCGGCTGCTTCGTCGCCGTTCAGTTCGGCCGCGCGGCGGCGGATCCGGTCCCATTCGCTGTCGAGATAGCAGACCACGAGCAGCTTGCCGACCTGGCGCATCAGCGTGCAGACGACGGCTTCCTCGCCTGCGCGCAACTCGGCGCGTTCGGTGAGCTTGCGCGCGACACAGCCGGACAGCAGCGCGCGGTTCAGTTCGAGCTTCGCATCGATGCGCCGCGGCGTACTGTGGTGGAAATGGTCGACGAGTTTGAGCCCGACGACCAGATGGCCGACGGCGTCCATGCCGAGCACCATCAGGGCGCGGGTCACGGTCGTGATGTTGCCGCCGAACGCCATGTACATCGCGGAGTTCGCAAGCCGCAGCACTTTCTGCGTGAGCGCGAAGTCCGACAGCACGACGCGCACGAGCGCGGTGAAGTCGAGATCGTCGTTCTTCATCGCGGCCATCGTCGCGCGCAGCGATTCCGACAGCAGCGGGAAATCGCCCCGTTCGTTCATCCGGGCCCACAGCTTGTCGAGCAATGCGGTGCGGGGCAGGTATTCGGTGGTTGACATACGGATCTGTCCGGTTCGCCGCGCGCGTCAGGCGGCGGCGTGCAGGTGCAGCTGCTGCGCCTCGAAGCGTCGGGCGAGCTCCTCGGACGGCAGCGCCTGGCAGACGAGCCAGCCCTGGATATGGTTGCAGCCCATCTCCGTCAGCAATTCGCGCTGCGCCTCGGTCTCGACGCCTTCCGCGACGAGCTCGAGATCGAGCGTCTGCGCGAGGCCGACCACGGCCGACACGATCGCGCGGTCGTTGCGCGAGGTCAGCAGGTTCTCGACGAAACTGCGGTCGATCTTCAGCTTCGCGAGCGGGAAGCGCTGCAGATAGGCGAGGCTCGAATAGCCGGTGCCGAAATCGTCGATCGCGAAGCGGATGCCGAGATCGGTCAGCTCCTCGAGCAGCCCCTTCGCCTGTGCGGGATCGTGCATCAGCAGGCTTTCGGTGATCTCGAGCACGATGCGGCGCGGGTCGATGCCCGTCAACGCGATCGCCTCGCGCACGCTCTGCGTGAAGCGCGGGTCGCGAAACTGCTGCGGCGACACGTTGACCGCCACATACTGCAGCGCGAGCCCCTGGCGGTCCCAGGCGACGAGCTGCATGCACGCGGCCTTGAGCACCCAGTTGCCGAGATAGTTGATCAGGCCGATCGATTCGGCGAGCGGAATGAAGGTCGCGGGCGGCACGAGGCCATGCACCGGATGGCGCCAGCGGATCAGCGCCTCGACGCCGACCACCGCGCCCGACTGGCTGCGCGTGATCGGCTGGAAATGGAGCGAAAACTCGCCGTTGCGCACGCCGTCGTACAGGTCGGCCTCGAGCTTCAGCCGTTCGGCGTCGGCCGGATCGTCGACGGGCGCGTGGAACGCGAGCGCGTTGCCGCCCGATGCCTTCGCTTGCGCGAGCGCGTGGTCGGCGCGGCGCAGCAGCGGGCTGTGGTGCTGCGCGCGATGCGGCACCGCGCGCTCGTCAGGGTAGAGCGCGATGCCGATGCTCGCGGACAGGTGCACGGTCTGCCCCTGGAATACGTAGGGCTCGCGCACCGCGGCCTGCAGCCGGCGCGCGAGCGCGTCGGCGGCATTGCTCGCCTGCGTGCGGTCCGGCGCGCCGAGCACGACCGCGAACTTGTCGCTCGCGACGCGCGCGAGCTGCTCGTTCGGCGTGACGAGCGCCTTCAGCCGCTGTGCGGTCTCGCGCAGCAGCATGTCGCCCGCGTCGTAGCCGAGCGCGCGGTTGATCCGCTGGTAGTCGTCGAGGTCGAGCAGCAGCAGCGCCGCGCAGGTGCCGTCCTCGTCGGCGGCCTGCTGCGCGCGCATCAGCGCGGGCACGAGCGCGGACAGGTTGTCGAGCCCCGTCATCGGGTCGTGGTGCATTTCGTAGGTCAGGCGCGCCTCGAGCGCACGCCACGACGACACGTCGAACGCCGCGATCGCGAACCCGTCGACCCCGTGGTGGCGGCTCTTGAACGCGCGGATCTCGACGTCCAGCGGGTAGGTGAGCGACTTGACGATGCACATCGTCGCCTTCTCGACCTGGCCGGAACGTGCGGCGCGTGCAAGCAGGCCTTCGAGCGCCGCGGTATCCTGTTCGGCGATCAGGTCGCGCAGCGTCAGCGTGTGCAGGTAGTCGCGGTGGTAGCCGATGAAGCGCAGGCTTGCGTCGGACACGTACAGAAAGCGCAGCTCGCGGTCGACATGGGCGAGGAAATCCACCGTGCCGACCGTCTGTTCCAGCCAGTTGCGCACGGAGTCGTCGCGGCGCGGCGCGCCGGCGCGCGCGGGCATCAGCGCGCCGCCCGACCAGGCGAAGCGGCGCAGCGTATGCAAGGCGCTGCGCCAGGAGCCCTTGCGTGACGTCTGTTTCCTGTTGGCTTCCATGTTTCTCGCTGACGTGAAGGGCTGGAACCGGTTGTCCGGAAGGAATAACGGCAGACTGTGCGGAATCTTTAACGGACCGGCCGCGGATGGCGTTGCCGCTGGACCGGATCGGTCACGCGGGTGTTCGACAGGCGAACGCTGGCATGGCCTACATCGAGGCTGACTTTATAAGAAATGAGGACGCAGATGAAGCGAAAACTGTTGCTGGGCGCCGCCGTGGCGGCGCTGGTGGGCGGCCATGCACTGATGGCGCAGGCGGAATTGAAGCCGGGTGCCGCGGCGCCCGATTTCACGACGCAGGCGTCGCTGGGCGGCAAGACTTACACGTACTCGCTCGCGGACGCGCTGAAGCAGGGGCCGGTCGTGCTGTATTTCTACCCGGCCGCGTTCACGAAGGGCTGCACGATCGAGGCGCACGCGTTCGCGGATGCGGTCGACCGTTACAAGGCTTACGGCGCGACGGTGATCGGTGTATCGGCTGACAAGATCGACACGCTGACGAAGTTCTCGGTGAGCGAGTGCCGGAGCAAGTTCCCGGTCGCGGCCGATCCGGACGCGAAGATCATCCGGGAATACGATGCGAAGCTGCCGGCGATCGACCGCGCGAACCGCGTGTCCTACGTGATCTCGCCGGAAGGGAAGGTTCTCTACGAATACACGAGCATGTCGCCCGACAAGCACGTCGAGAACACGCTCGCCGCCGTGAAGGCGTGGGCCGACGCGCATCCGAAGCAGTAAGCCCGGCGCCGCGCGCGCCAGAGCGGCCCGTCGTGCGGGCCGCCGGTACGGAACGACGCGCCGCCGAGCGGCGGTGCGTGCGGGGCCGCTAGGCGCGCAACGCCTGCTCGATCGGCACGCTGCCGCCGACGAAGCCGACGACCTTGCGCGAGATCCCGAGCTTGATCGCCTCGATCGCGGCCCAGGCCACATCCTGGCGCGACACGGGCGGGGCGCCTTCGAACCACGCATCGGTCAGCGCGATCTTGCCGACGCCCGGAACGTCCGTGAGCGGGCCGGGCCGCAGGATCGCGTAGTCGACGCCCGACGCGATCACGCGATCGTCGCCTTCGCGCTTCATCTGCGAATAATGGTGCAGCGCGTCCGGGCCGAGCTCGGGCTGGTAGGCGGACAGCGAGCTGATCACCACGAGCTTCTGCGCGTTGTAAGCCAGCGCGTATTCGGCCGCGCGAGCAACCGCGTCGCGGTCGACCTGCTCCTCTTCGGCCGCGCCTTCCGTTTCGGCCGAGCCGGCTGCGTAGATCACGTGCGAGATGCCCTGGAATGCGTGCGAGAAATCGTTCGTCAGGTCGGCCTCGACTACCCGTGCGCCCGCCAGCGCATAGCCGTGCCGGCGCACGAGCGCCGTGACCTCGAACTCCGGCTGCTTGAGCAGCAGATCCGCGCAGGCCTGGCCCGTTCGGCCGGTCGCGCCAATCAGCAGTACCTTCGTCGTCATGAAACCGCTCCTTGCTCGATGCGTCATCCTTCCAGATAGGGACGGACGACCGATAACTCAAGTGTAATGTCGATTTGCCCCTGCGGCGGGTGCGTATTAAGGGGCGTACCGGCAGCGGGCATACCGGCATCGGGCGCCAGCCGGGGTTGCCCGGCGCGGGCACGCGATCCGCAGCGGCGCCACCACCACCGGCATTCCAGCCGTCATTCACTCACATGGATGCGGGAATGACGCGCCGACCGGCTATCATGTGCGCGATGCATTTTTCGCCGCTACGTCATACAACGCATCGGCCCACTGGTTGGAGTACACATGGCATTACCCCTGGACAACGTCAGCATGGCCGTGTTCTGCGACTTCGAGAACGTCGCGCTCGGCGTGCGCGACGCGAAGTACGAGAAGTTCGACATCAAGCCCGTGCTGGAGCGCTTGCTGCTGAAGGGCAGCATCGTCGTGAAGAAGGCTTATTGCGACTGGGATCGCTACAAGGGCTTCAAGGCGTCGATGCACGAGGCGAGCTTCGAACTGATCGAGATTCCGCACGTGCGCCAGTCGGGCAAGAACTCGGCCGACATCCGGCTCGTGGTCGACGCGCTCGACCTCTGCTACACGAAGTCGCACGTCGATACGTTCGTGATCATCAGCGGAGACTCGGATTTTTCGCCGCTGGTGTCGAAGCTGCGCGAGAACGCGAAGAAGGTGATCGGCGTCGGCGTGAAGAAATCGACGTCGGACCTGCTGGTGGCGAACTGCGACGAATTCATTTTCTACGACGATCTGGTACGCGAGCAGCAGCGCGCGCTCGCGAAGCGCGAACAGCAGCAGCGCGCGGGCAACGGCGGCGCGAAGCGGCCGGACGAGCCGTCGCGCAAGCACGACCTGGACGTGCGCAAGGCCGAGGCGATCGCGCTGGCGGTCGAGACGTTCGATGCACTCGCGTCGGAGCGGGACGACGTCGGCAAGATCTGGGCGTCGGTGCTCAAGAGCGCGATCAAGCGTCGCAAGCCGGATTTCAACGAGTCGTACTACGGGTTCCGCGCGTTCGGCAACCTGCTCGACGAGGCGCAGGCGCGGGGCCTGCTCGAAGTGGGGCGTGACGACAAGTCGGGCGCGTTCGTGTCGCGGGCACGCCAGTCGGTGGCCGCGGAGCAGGCTGCGCAGGCCGGCGAAGGCGGTGTCGCACACCATGGCACGCACCACGGGGCGCGTGCGGCGGAGCCGGCACGCGCCGGGCGTGAATCGCGACGTCGCGAGCAGCGGGCGGAAGCGGTCGTACACGAAACCGTGCAGGTCGAGGCCGAAGACGCGTTGATGGCCGAAGCCGCCGAAGCCGCGGCAGTCGTGCCGGCTGAAGCGACCGAAGCGGTGGAAGTGGCCGAGGCGCACGGCGATGCGAAGGATGGCCGCAAGCGTGCACGCAAGAGCACGGCGAAGAAGACCGGCGCGAAGAAGGGCGCCGCCGCGAAGAGCGCAAGCCGTCAGGCGGCCGGGAACCCGGACGACGCCGGGCATGGTGCGGCGAAACACGGTGGCGACAAGCACGCGCACGGCAAGCATGCGGGCGATACGCATCGCGACGCGGAGCAGGGCGACGAGCGCCACGCCGCAGTGACGCACGCCGAGCTGGCGGCCGGCGAGGTCGGCGGTGAGGCGGCTGCGGCGCCTGCCGAGGCGGCGGTCGACGCGCCTGCCGAAGCCAAGCCGAAGAAACCGGCCCGCAAGGCGGCACCGCGCGCACGGCGTCCGCGCAAGACGACACCAGCGGCCGAGTAACGGCGGCCGCCGGCCTCGGGTGTCGTCCGCAACAGGCCGACACCCAGGCCCGGCCCCGCACCGCACAATACCGGCCGGCGCAACGCCGGCCTGCCAGCGGAACTAGCCGTTCAGCACATAGGGCTGTGTCATCACTTCTAGGAAGTGGCCGTCCGGATCGTCGAAGTACACGCCGCGGCCGCCGTTGTGGCGGTAGATGTCATCCGGTTGCCGTTTCGCGGGATCGGCCCAGTGCGCCAGCCCCCGCTCGCGGATGCGCGCCAGCACACGATCGAAGCCGGCTTCGTCGAGCAGGAACGCGTAATGCTGCGACGCGATCTCTCCCGCCTGTTCGTAAAAATCGAGCGACACGCCGTTGCCGAGCGGGACGACCAGCATCGGGCCGAACGGCGTCGGCGGCGGCAATTCCAGAAGCTCGGTGAGGAAGCGGCTCGACGCACGCTTGTCGCGGCACCAGACGATCGTATGGTTGAGCTGGACGTTCATGGTGTGTCCCCGTGAAGGGCCCCGCGATGGGCATGGACTCACGATAGCCGATCGTCGCGGCTGTTCAAGCGCAAAAAAACGGCCGCCCACCGGGCGGCCGCTTTCATCACTCCCCGGCGACGGCCGGCCCGCCGGTATTCCGGCGGCGGTTACGGCGTTTCTCGCCCCACACGCGGAAGCGGTCCATGTACAGGTAGACGACCGGCGTCGTATAGAGCGTCAGCACCTGCGACACGATCAGGCCGCCGGCGATCGCGATCCCGAGCGGCGCGCGCAGTTCGGCGCCGTCGCCGCTGCCGAACGCGAGCGGCAGCGCGCCCAGCAGTGCGGCCATCGTCGTCATCATGATCGGGCGGAAGCGCAGCAGGCAGGCCTCGTGGATCGCGTCGAACGACGACTTCTGGTTGTTGCGCGTCTGGTCGATCGCGAAGTCGACCATCATGATCGCGTTCTTCTTCACGATACCGATCAGCAGGATCACGCCGATCAGCGCGATGATGCTGAACTCGGTCTTGAACAGCAGCAGCGCGAGCAGCGCGCCGACACCGGCCGACGGCAGCGTCGACAGGATCGTGATCGGGTGGATGTAGCTCTCGTACAGGATCCCGAGCACGATGTAGACGGCCAGCAGCGCCGCGAGGATCAGGATCGGCTGGTCGTTCATCGACTGCTGGAACGCCTGCGCGGTGCCCTGGAAGCTGCCGACGATGGTCGGCGGGACGCCGACCTGCGCCATCGTCTGGTAGATCACCTGCGTCGCCTGCGACAGCGACACGCCGGGCGGCAGGTTGAACGAGATCGTCGTCGCGACGAACAGCCCCTGGTGGTTGACCGACAGCGGTGTCGTGCTCGGCCCGAACGTCGCGATCGCCGACAGTGGGATCATCGTCGATTTCGACGTCGACACCGACGCACCCGACGACGCGCTCGACTTGCCGCTCGCCGCGATCGAGTTGAGCGCCTGGTTGCGCGCGGAGTCGGACGCGATCGCCGCGGCGCTCTGCGTGGCCGTGCCGGCGCTCGATGTGCCGGCGGAGGTTGCGGCGTAGGTGCCGGCGGCCGCGTTGGTGGTCTGCGAGCCATTCGCGCTGCCGCCCGACGTGCTGACCCACACCTGGTTCAGCATCTCGGGGCTCTGCCAGTACTTCGGCGCGACTTCCATCACGACGTGGTACTGGTTCAGCGGGTTGTAGATCGTCGAGACCTGGCGCTGGCCGAACGCGTCGTACAGCGTGTTGTCGATCTGCGCGGGCTTGATGCCGAAGCGCGCGGCCGTCGCGCGGTCGATCGTCACCATCGCCTCGAGGCCGCCTTGCTGCTGGTCCGAGTTCACGTCGGTCAGCTCGGGGCGCTTCTGCAGCGCCTCGGTCAGGATCGGCCCCCACTTGTACAGGTCGGCGCTCGAATCGCCGAGCAGCGTGAACTGGTACTGCGCGTTGCTCTGCCGGCCGCCGACGCGGATGTCCTGCGCCGCCTGCAGGAACGTGCGTGCGCCGGCGACGTCCGCCAGCGGCGGGCGCAGCTGCTGGATCACCTGGTCGGCCGACAGCTTGCGCTCGGTGCGATCCTTCAGCGTGACGAACATGAAGCCCGAGTTGGTCTGCGTGCCGCCGGTGAAGCCCGCGACGCTCTTCACGTTCGGGTTGCTCTGCACGATCCGCATCATCTCGGAGAACTTCAGCTTCATCGCCTGGAACGACGTCGACTGGTCGGCCTGGATGCCGCCGATCATCAGCCCGGTGTCCTGCTGCGGGAAGAAGCCCTTCGGTACGACGATATACAGGTAGACGTTCAGCCCGATCGTCGCGAACAGGGTCAGCAGGATCAGCAACGGCCGGCGCAGCGCCCACGACAGCGAGCGCTCGTAGCCGCGCTGCATGCGGCTGAAACAGCGTTCCAGGAATCGCGCGAAGCGGCCTTCGCTCTGCGGTTCGTGCGACTCGGGCAGCAGGCGCGCGCACATCATCGGCGTGACCGTGAGCGACACCGCGAGCGAGACGGCGATCGCGAGCGACAGCGTCAGCGCGAACTCGCGGAACAGGCGCCCGACGATGCCGCCCATCAGCAGGATCGGCAGGAACACCGCGACGAGCGAAATACTCATCGACAGCACCGTGAAGCCGACCTCGCGCGCGCCGTCGAACGCGGCCTGCATCCGCGACTTGCCGTTCTCGATGTGCCGCGAGATGTTCTCGAGCACGACGATCGCATCGTCGACGACGAAGCCGGTCGCGACGATCAGCGCCATCAGCGACAGGTTGTCGATCGAGAAGCCGAGCAGGTACATCGCGCCGAACGTGCCGATGATCGAGATCGGCACCGCGACGCTCGGGATCAGCGTCGCGCGCCAGTTGCGCAGGAACAGGAACACGACCATCACGACGAGGCTGACCGCGATCAGCAGCGTGTGCTCGGTGTCCTTCAGCGACGCGCGAATGGTGGTCGAGCGGTCGAGCACCGGCGTGACCGTGATGTCGGCGGGCAGCGACGCGGTGAGCTGCGGCAGTGCCGCGCGCACGCGATCGATCGTGTCGATGATGTTCGCGCCGGGCGAGCGGTAGAGGATCACGAGCACCGCGCGCTTGCCGTTCGACAGGCCGAGGTTGCGCAGATCCTCGACCGAATCGACGACGTCGGACAGGTCGGACAGCCGCACGGCCGCGCCGTTGCGATACGCGACGACGAGGTCGCGGTATTGCGACGCCTGGGATGCCTGGTCGTTCGTATACAGCTGGTAGTGCTGCGGGCCGAACTCGATCGCACCCTTCGGCGCGTTGGCGTTCGCGGAGGCGAGCGCCGCGCGCACGTCCTCGAGGCCGATCCCGTAGTGGAACAGCGCTTGCGGCTCGAGCTCGACGCGCACGGCCGGGTTCGCGGAGCCGCTCACCGAGACCTGGCCGATCCCGTCGATCTGCGACAGCGACTGCTGCAGCACCGTCGATGCGGAGTCGTACAGCTTCGCGGGCGACGAGGTCTCCGACGTCAGCGACACGATCATGATCGGCGAGTCGGCCGGGTTGACCTTGCGGTAGGTCGGGTTGCTCTTCAGCGCGGCGGGCAGGTCGGCGCGTGCCGCGTTGATCGCGGCCTGCACGTCGCGCGCGGCGCCGTCGATGTCGCGGTTCAGGCCGAACTGCAGCGTGATCCGCGCATTGCCGACCGTGCTCGTCGACGTCATTTCCGAGACGTCGGCGATCGAGCCGAGGTGCCGCTCGAGCGGGCTCGTCACGCTGGTCGCGACGGTCTCGGGGCTTGCGCCGGGCAGCGACGCCTGTACCGAGATCGTCGGGAAGTCGACCTGCGGCAGCGGCGACACCGGCAGCTTGACGAATGCGAACAGGCCCGCGAGCGCGACGCCGATCGCGAGCAGCGTCGTCGCGACGGGGCGGGTGATGAAGGGGCGCGACAGGTTCATCGCTTACGCATCCGTGCGCGTGCCGGCTTGCGGGCCGTGGCGTTCGAACCAGCCGCGCACGCGGCGCGCGAGCGAGTCGAAGCCGAGATAGATCACGGGCGTCGTGAACAGCGTCAGCACCTGCGACACGATCAGGCCGCCGGCGATCGCGATCCCGAGCGGCTGGCGCAGCTCGGAGCCGGCGCCGGAGCCGACGATCAGCGGCACCGCGCCGAGCAGTGCGGCGAGCGTCGTCATCAGGATCGGCCGGAAGCGCAGCAGGCACGCCTGGTAGATCGCCTCGCGCGGCGGCTTGCCTTCGACGCGTTCGGCCTCGAGCGCGAAGTCGATCATCATGATCGCGTTCTTCTTCACGATGCCGATCAGCAGCACGATGCCGATGATCCCGATGATGTCGAGGTCGTGCCCGGTGATCATCAGCGCGAGCAGCGCGCCGACGCCGGCCGACGGCAGCGTCGACAGGATCGTGATCGGGTGGATGTAGCTCTCGTACAGCACGCCGAGCACGATGTACATCGTGATGACCGCGGCGAGGATCAGGAACAGCTGGTTCGACAGCGACGCCTGGAACGCGAGCGCCGCGCCCTGGAAGCGCGTCTGGAACGACGCGGGCAGCCCGATGTCCTTCTCGGCGGTGTCGATCGCCTTGACCGCCTCGCCGAGCGACGCGCCGGCCGCGAGGTTGAACGAGATGGTGGTCGACGGGAACTGCGACAGGTGCGCGACCAGGAGCGGCGACGGCCGCTCGTGGAACGACGCGATCGACGACAGCGGCACCTGGCCGCCGCCCGCCGACGGCAGGTAGATGTCGTTCAGCGATTGCGCGTAGTGCTGCTCCTTCGGCTCGGACTCGAGAATCACGCGGTACTGGTTCGACTGCGTGAAGATCGTCGACACGATGCGCTGGCCGAACGCGTCGTACAGCGCGTTGTCGACGGTCGCCGGCGTGATGCCGAAGCGCGCGGCGCTCGGACGGTCGATCTCGATGTAGACGGATTGGCCATTGCTCTGCAGGTCGGTCGCGACGTCGGCGAGCGACGGCTCCTGCTGCAGCCGCGCGACGAGCTTCGGCACCCAGGTCGCGAATTCTTCCGAGTTCGGGCTCGTCAGCATGAACTGGTACTGCGTCGGGCTGACGGTCGAGTCGATCGTCAGGTCCTGCACCGACTGCATGAAGAGCGAGATGCCGGTGATGTTCGCGACGCGGTGCTGCAGGTCGCGGATGATCTGCGCGGCCGTCTCGGAGCGTTCGTCGCGCGCTTTCAGGTTGATCAGCATCCGGCCGCTGTTCAGCGTGATGTTGCTGCCGTCGACGCCGATGAACGACGTGAGGCTCTCGACGTTCGGATCCTTAAGGATCTCGGCCGCGAGCGCCTGCTGGCGCTCGGCCATCGCGCCGTACGAGATCGACTGCGGCGCCTGCGTGATCGCCTGGATCACGCCGGTATCCTGCGCGGGGAAGAAGCCCTTCGGCACGTAGACGTACAGCAGGCCCGTCAGCGCGAGCGTCAGCAGCGCGACGACGAGCGTCGAGCGCTGGCGGTTCAGCACCCATTCGAGCGCGACCGCGTAGCGCGCGATCACCCAGTCGATTGCCTGGTGCACGCGTGCCTCGAAGCGATGGCTCTCGGGCGGCGGCGAATGGCGCAGCAGCTTCGCGCACATCATCGGCACGAGCGTGAGCGACACGATCGCCGAGATCACGATCGTCACCGCGAGCGTGATCGCGAATTCATGGAACAGGCGCCCGACCACGTCACCCATGAACAGCAGCGGGATCAGCACCGCGATCAGCGATACCGTCAGCGAGATGATCGTGAAGCCGATCTGCTTCGAGCCCTTCAGCGCGGCCTCGAGCCCCGTTTCGCCTTCCTCGACGTAGCGCGCGATGTTCTCGATCATCACGATCGCATCGTCGACCACGAAGCCGGTCGCGATGGTGAGCGCCATCAGCGACAGGTTGTTCAGCGAGAAGCCGGCCAGGTACATCACCGCGAGCGTGCCGATCAGCGACAGCGGCACCGACAGGCTCGGGATGATCGTCGCGTAGATGTTCGCGAGGAACAGGTACATCACCAGCACGACCAGCCCGACCGCGAGCAGCAGTTCGAACTGCACGTCGCGCACGGCGGCGCGGATCATCGTCGTGCGGTCGGTGACGATCTCCACGTCGAGCGCGGCCGGCAGCGTTTCCTGCAGCTTCGGCAATTGCGCCTTGATCGCGTCGACCGTCTGGATCACGTTCGCGCCAGGCTGACGCTGCACGTTCAGGATGATCGCCGGGTCGGAATTCACCCACGCGCCGAGCTTGGTGTTCTCGGAGCCGGCGACGACCGTCGCGACGTCGGTGAGCATCACCGGGCGGCCGTTCTTGTAGGCGACGACCGCGCTGTTGTACTGGTCGGCGCTCGTGAGCTGGTCGTTCGCGTTGATCGTGTATGCGCGCGTCGGGCCGTCGAAATTGCCCTTCGGCGTGTTCACGTTCAGGTTCGAGATCGTCGTGCGCAGGTCGTCGAGGTTCATCCCGTACTGCGCGAGCGCGGTCGGGTTCGCCTGGATCCGCACGGCCGGGCGGTTGCCGCCCGACAAGCTGACGAGACCCACGCCCGCGACCTGCGAGATCTTCATCGCGAGGCGCGTGTCGGCGAGATCCTGCACCTGCGTGAGCGGCAGCGTCTTCGACTTGACGGCGAGCGTCAGCACCGGCGCGTCGGCCGGGTTGACCTTCGCGTAGATCGGCGGGGCAGGGAGGTCGGACGGCAGCAGGTTGCCGGCCGCGTTGATCGCGGCCTGCACTTCCTGTTCGGCGATGTCGAGCGGCAGGTCGAGCGAGAACTGCAGCGTGATCACGGACGAGCCGGCCGAGCTTTGCGACGACATCTGGTTCAGCGACGGCATCTGCCCGAACTGCCGTTCAAGCGGCGCGGTGACCGACGAGGTCATCACCTCCGGGCTCGCGCCCGGATAGAAGGTCTGGACCTGGATCGTCGGATAGTCGACTTCCGGCAGCGCGGCGAGCGGCAGGAAGCGCAGCGCGACGAGACCGGCCAGCATGATCGCCGCCATCAGGAGGGCGGTGCCGACCGGCCGGAGAATGAAGAGGCGGGATGGATTCATCGAGCGGCCCGCGCGTTACTGGGCCGCGGAGGCCGCTGCCTGCGACGCGCCGTGCTTGTGTCCGCCGCGATGGCCGCCGGCGCCCGATGCCCCCGACGCCGTACCGGCGCCGCGCGCGCCCGATGCGCCTTTCGGCTTGTCTGCCGGGATCGAGATCTTCGCGCCTTCGCGCAGGCGGTCGGAGCCGTCGGTCACCACGCGCTCGCCGAGCGAGACGCCGCTGACGATGCTCGTGCGTTCGCCGTCGACCGGGCCGATCGTGACCTTGCGTACCGTCACCGTGTTGTCGGGTTTCGCGATGTAGACGAACTGGCCGATCGAGCCGGTCAGCACCGCGGACGTCGGCACGATCGTCGCATTGCGCAGCACGTCGACGAGCAGGCGCGTGTTCACGAACTGATTCGGGAACAGCATGCCTTCCTTGTTATCGAAGTTCGCGCGCAGCTTGACCGTGCCCGTGCTCGTGTCGATCTGGTTGTCGAGCGTCGCGAGCGAGCCCGTCTCGAGCGGCACCGTGTTGTTGCGGTTGTAGGCGGTGACCGACAGCTTCTGGCCCGCGTTCACCTGCTTGAGGATCTGCGGCAGGTTGTCTTCCGACGTCGTGAAGATCACGCTCATCGGCTGCAACTGCGTGATCACGACGAGGCCGTTGGTATCGCCCGGCGTCACGTAGTTGCCGGGGTCGACCTGGCGCAGGCCGACGCGGCCCGACACCGGCGCGGTGATGCGCGCATACGTGAGGTTGAGCTTCGCGGAATCGATCGCGGCCTGGTCGGTCTTCACCGCGCCTTCGTATTGCTTGACGAGCGACGCCTGCGTATCGACGGTCTGCGACGCGATCGAGTCCTGCGACAGCAGCGTCTGGTAGCGCTTCAGGTCGAGGCGGGCCGTTGCGAGCAGTGCGGAGTCGCGCGCGTGCGTGCCTTCGGCGTTCTCGAGCGACACCTGGTACGGGCGCGGGTCGATCTGCGCGAGCACGTCGCCCTTCTTGACGATCTGGCCTTCCTGGAACGAGACCGACTGCAGGTAGCCCGACAGTTGCGTCTTGACCGTCACGTTCGCGAGCGGCGTGACGGTGCCGAGCGCGGACAGCACGATCGGCATTTCGCCCTGCGTCGCGGTCGCGACCTGCACGGGCTGCGGAACGTTCGCCATCGCGGCGGGACCGCCACGGCCGCGGTGGCCGCCGGCACCACCAGCGGCGCTTGCGCCCGCGCCGTTCGCACCGCTGCCGGCTGCCGGCGTGCGGTTCCACGGATGCCACCACAGCAGGCCGCCGATGACGACGACCGCGACCGCGCTGGCCATCAGCGTGCGGCGCGGGCGCCGCGCGGCGGGGGACGCGGGGTCTTTCGAAGGAGGCGTGGGCTTTTGTTCGTTATCCATCGTGATCTGTCAGGGAGACGGCGCGGCGGGCCGGAAATCGGACTGCTGGGCTGCGCGTGGGCGAGCGGTGCCGGGAGAGGGCGCCCGGCTCGGTCCGGGCCCCCGCCGGTCTGCGCGGGAAAAGAGCGGTGCGCACCGCGAGTGCGGCGCGACGATGGGCATGATCCTACGTCCCGTCCCCGTTACAGTCCAGTGGTCTATCTTTCAACGGGTTACGGTCGTTACAGAACGCGACAGGGCGATGACGAAACGATTACACGCTGATGCGCCGGGCCGGTGCGCCGCCGATTTCGCGCGTGATTTTCGCGATGCATTCATGCAGTGCGGGCACCACGTGTTCGTGCAGCCATTCCGGCGGGCACTGGTGCGACGCGCCACCGCAATTCACCGAATAGCGCTGGCCCGACGGGCCGACGAAACCGGCCGCGACGGCATTCAGGCCTTCGCGCCATTCGCCGATCGCGATTGCGTGGCCGTCGCGCATCGCGTCGTCCAGCGCGGGGGTCAGGCGCGCGGACACATGCGGCCAGTCGTCGCCGGCCGTCGTGCGCAGCGACTCGAGCAACTGGCGGCGTTCGTCGTCCTCGAGTGCGGCAAGATACGCGCGGCCTACCGCGGTGCGCGCGATGTCCATCCGCGAGCCGATCTCGAGGCGTGTGACGAGCACGGCCGAGCGCGGCCGGATCACGTCGATCGCGACCATGTCGAGCCGGTCTCGCACCGCGAGGTGCACGGACAGCGACGTGCGTTCGGCCAGCTCGATCATGAACGGCCGCGAACGCGCGCGGATGTCGAAGTTGCGCAGGAAGCCGTGGCTCAGTTCGAGTACCGATGCGGTGAGCACGAAGCGCTCGCTGTCGGGCAACTGGAACAGGAAGCCGGCGCTGACGAGCGTTGCGGTGATGCGCGAGACGGTCGGCTTCGGGATGCCGGTCAGTTCGGTCAGTTCGCGGTTGCTGACGGGCGCGTCGGCCGCCGCGATGCGACGCAGCACGGCGAGGCCGCGGGCGAGGGCGGTGATCTCGTCGGGTGACGATTCACGGTCCCGCAACGCGGGAGAGGTTACAGTTGTCGACACGAGGGATTCTCTCTAATTCCGAAACTCGATTTCAATTTTGTTGGTATTGTAGGACTATTGTCAAAGGATGCATGTTCTGCGGGCGAACCGATCATTGGATGAGATTTTACGGGTTCACCCTTGGTTTATTAGGAAAACGCTCAAATGAGCGTTGCCAGAAAGTGCATGAACCGGTGCAAATACCGCTTGACTTGTCGGGCGGAAACGGAAAGAATGTCTCACGTTTTCGAAACATCGTTTCAAGAGTTTAACCGGCAACGATGTTTCGCGCAGTCTCTCAGGTTCTAGCACGGCCCTCGGAATGGCTAGAACTTTTTTAGCGCCACGGTCTCCGTGGCGCTTTTTTTTGCCCGTCTTTCTGCTCGTCCGCCCGGACGCGTCAGGCCCGTATTATCCCCCGATCGTCAAAACCCTCTGTTTGAACGCAGGCGGTATCTGTTTGCGCGCGCGCTTTGCGTGATTCGCATGCGCAAAAAAAAGCGCGATGCCCGCATTGGGCATCGCGCATGAAACGGCGTGGAGCGCCGACGAATGAACGGTGATGAAGAGGACGCCTGGTCAGGGGCGCCCAAGGGGGCTGGCCCTCCTCGCGTGGCTCCCTCAGGCCTTCGCGAGCTTGATGCTGGTCTGCTCGGCCGTCAGGTAGCCGACGCTGGCGCCGAAGCGGTCCTTGAAGTTCGCGCGCACGAGCGGATCGAGCGTCGGCTTGACCTTGTCGTGCAGCGGCGATTCCCAGTCGCCCGCGTGCTGGAAGTTGCTCATGATGTACGTCCAGCCGTTGATCTCGTCGACCGCATGCAGGCCCGTCGATTCGGCGCCGGCCGGGCACGACAGCACGCGCACGAGCGACTTCGTGTCGACGTTGTAGGCCCACAGGAAGTTGTTCACGTGCATGCCCGAGTCTTCGCCGATGAAGAGCGTGCGCAGCTTTTCGGAGAACTTCAGGTTGTCCGGGTTCGCGATCTTGTCCGGGTTCGCGAGGTTGCCGAGGCCGTCGGCTGCGGCGAGATCCTCGCCGACGAGCGCGGCCGGCGCGCCCATGTCGACCGGCACCCATTCGCTGTCGATTGCGCTGCTCGTCGTGTCGCGCTGGCTGCCCTTCAGGTTCAGCGCATAGACGGCACCCGCGGAGATCTTCTTGTCGACCGCGACGTCGCGCGACACCGCATTGCCCTTGACCATCGACGTCTCGATCCGCGACATCGCCGTGTAGACGATCTTGTCCTTCGCGTTCACGGTCGTGCCTTCGAGCTTCGTGAAGCCCATGCTGCCGCCGAGCAGCGCCGCGTAGCGGTGCGTCTCGAGGAACGCGGCCGCCTTTTCCATCCCCGTCTTCACGCGCATCCAGTTGAACTTGCCGCCGAAGTGGATCTTCGTGTAGCTCGCATCGTTCGGGTCGGTGGTCGTCAGGTCCATGATGTCCGACGCCTTCAGCGTATTCGCGAGCGCTTCGATCTCGCTGCTCGTTGCATGGCCGATCTTGATCCACGTGAGCGTCGCGGTGCCCGCGCCGGCGGACGACGTCTGCGTCCACTTCGCGACGTACAGCGTGCCGGCCGACAGGTCGGCCGCCTTGTCGGCGACGAACATGAACAGGCCGCCGTTGGTGGCGTCGTCACCCATCATCACGGTGCGCTGGTCCGGCATCACCTGGATCAGCTCGTGCGAGATGCGGCCGAGGCAGTAGTGTTTCTTTACGGTGCCCGTGCCGTCCGGATTCACGGTGATCTCGGGCAGGTGGCCGTAGTGGTAGGGGTTCGCCTTCGTCTCGTCGCCGAACGTGTTCTTGCTGAACGCCTTGAACTGCGCGTCGGTCGCGACCTTGGTCGCGTCCGGCTCGTACTCTTCGCTCGACAGGTGCGTGCCCCACGGCGACAGGCTCGCGCCGCACGTGATCCACAGGCCGTGCGCCTTCGACGTGTCGACGTTGTGGTACTTGACGACCTTCAGCGCGCCGTTGGCCGGATCCTGGTCGAGCGTCAGCACCGCGATCGGCGACGGCAGCTGGCCGTACTGCGATGCGCTGGCCTGGTCGCGCGTCGTGTATTCGAACTGCACGACGGCGAACACCGTGTTGCCCTTTACGCCGGGCACGTTCGCGTTCTTCAGCGTCAGCAGCGAACTGCCGTCCGGGCAGTCGGAATAGAACTGGCGCTCCTTGCCGGCAACCGAACGGTCGATGATCGGCTGGTTGTTGATGTCGTAGTAGCCGCCTGCGAGCGTCGTGCCGCCCTTGCCGTCCGGCACCAGGTCGCCCGTCACGAAGAACGGCCGGTACGCGAGCTTGAAGTTGCGCGCCGAGCCGTCCGAGAACGACACCGACAGCGTCGAGCCGACCGTCGTCGTGGCCATCGCGGCCGCGTTGTCGAGCGTGGGTGCGGCCATCGCCGAGAACGTCGCCGACGTGTACGCGGCGGCAACCGGGGCCGGCGTCGACGCCGGATTGTCGTCGCCGCCGCAACCCGTCAGCAGGGCCGGCAGCGCGAGGCCGGAAAGGGGAAGCATCGGCGCGCCGGCGAGGATCTTCAGGGCCTGACGACGGGAAGCATTGGGCAACGCGGGCATGTGGAGTCCAGTTTCAGTTGTTGGAAGAATGGCCTTCGCGAAGCAGGCGGTCGGCAAGCTTCGCGAAGGCAAATTGAAAACTGGACGGAAGTGTAAGGACGCTCGATGAAAGTTTTTTGAATTGAAAACGTAATGAGGCGTCGAGCGTTCGTCAGGCGCTCAATCGCGCTCGGGCGTCGCCGAGATGCGGTGGATCGACAGGTCCGCGCCGTCGAACTCGGCTTCGCGGTCGAGGCGCAGCCCGACGGTCGCTTTCAGCGCGCCGTAGACGAGCGTGCCGCCCGCGGTCGCGATCGCGATGCCGCCGAGCGTGCCGACGAGCTGCGACATGAACGACACGCCGCCGAGACCGCCGAGCGCGGGCAGGCCGAACACGCCGGCCGCGAGGCCGCCGAGCGCGCCGCACATGCCGTGCAGCGGCCACACGCCGAGCACGTCGTCGATGCGCCACTTGTTCTGCACGCAGGTGAACATCGCGACGAACAGCGCACCGGCCGCGGCGCCCGTGACGAGTGCGCCGATCGGGTGCATCACGTCGGAGCCCGCGCACACCGCGACGAGGCCCGCGAGCGGCCCGTTGTACGTGAAGCCCGGGTCGTTGCGGCCGGCCATCCATGCAGCGAGCGTGCCGCCGACCATCGCCATCAGCGAGTTCACGGCGACGAGGCCGCTGATCTTGTCGAGCGTCTGCGCGCTCATCACGTTGAAGCCGAACCAGCCGACCGCGAGCACCCACGCGCCGAGCGCGAGGAACGGGATGTTCGACGGCGGGTGCGCGGCGATCCGGCCGTCCTTCGCATAGCGGCCGTGGCGCGCGCCGAGCAGCAGCACGGCCGGCAGCGCGACCCAGCCGCCGAACGCATGCACGACGACGGAGCCCGCGAAGTCATGGAACGGCGCACCGAACGCGTGCGTGAGCCAGGCCTGCACGCCGAAGCGTTCGTTCCATGCGATCCCTTCGAAGAACGGATAGATGAAGCCGACGATGATCAGCGTCGCGACGAGCTGCGGATTGAACTTCGCGCGCTCGGCGATGCCGCCGGACACGATCGCGGGGATCGCCGCCGCGAAGGTCAGCAGGAAGAAGAAGCGCACGAGCGCGTAGCCGTTGTGCTGCGACAGCGTGCCGATGTCGTCGAAGAACTCGACGCCGTACGCGATCGTGTAGCCGATGAAGAAATACGCGAGCGTCGACACCGAGAAGTCGACCAGGATCTTCACGAGCGCGTTGACCTGGTTCTTCTTGCGGACCGTGCCGAGTTCGAGAAATGCAAAGCCCGCGTGCATCGCGAGCACCATGACGGCGCCGATCAACAGGAACAGTGTATCGACGCCGGATTTCAGACCATCCATGCCGTGGCTTCCTTGCGCAAAAAACGGGCAAGGAACGCAAGTATCGAGCCAACTTGGTGAACGGCTGCGTGGAGTTGGTGCCCCAACGCCGCGCGGTGCGGCATTCCGGTGAATCCGTGCACGGGAAGGGGGCGCGGCGGACCCGAGCGAGGTGTGATGCCGGGTGCACGCGTGTGGTGCGACACGTGCGGAACTGGTGCGTGTGACGTGCCGATTGGTGCGGCGTGGTGCGCGATGGTGCGTTGCTGCGCACCGTTGCGGCGCGTCAGGCGCGCGGGAACAGCAGGGACGGCCGGCGCAGCCGCAGCGCGCACGCCGACCAGTATGCGGCGACGGTCGTCAGCCCGAGCGCGGCAAACGCAAGCGCCGCGAAGCCCGCAAGCGACTGGCCGTCGGCGGTGGGGCCGAGGATGCCTTCCGCGACGATCAGCGCGGCCGTCCAGAAGCCGATCACGGCCTGCGTGAGCAGGCGCGCGGACGCGACGCGACGCGGGCGCCCGGATTCGGCCAGGCGGCGCGCCGACGGCGGGCGCAGGCACAGGAACAGGGTGGCGGCGAGCACTGCGGCCAGGGCGATGAGCCAGTCGACGAGGAAATTCATGAGAAAAAGGGGGCACTTCCGAAGCGGATTGAAGCGTGTCCACTTTAGTGTTCTCGCGTGTGCGATTGAATCAGACGAGTCCGAAATTGAAAGCCATTTTTAATGACCGAGCGTGATTGGCCCAGTTCCACAGGCGGTATCATCGACGTCGGTCCAACCACGAGGCCGTGCGACGCGCGGCCGGAGATTGCTGATGAACATGAAGACATCGCGGGCGCGTCGCGTGCCCGGGTCCGTACTGGCGGCCGTGGCCGCCGGTGCGCTGCTGTTGCTCGCGGGCTGCGAGAAGTCCGGCGCGCCGGTCACGCAACCCGATACGGCCGCGAGCGCGGCCGCCGATGCCGCGAACAATGCGGCCAAGGCGCTCGACCAGGTGGCGAGCACCGTCAATCAGCAGATCAATGCCGCGAAGGCCGGCATCGCGTCCGCGGCGTCGGCCGTGCCGCCGCTGTCCGCGAGCGGCCTCGCATCCGCCGCGCAGGCGCAGATCGACGCTGCTGCGTCCGCGGTCGTCGCGCATGCGGCTTCCGAAGCCGGCGCGAAGATCGCGGAAGCCGGCAAGAAGCTCCAGCAGTGGAGCCAGCAGAACGCGTCGGGCGCCAAGCCCGCGAGCGGAGAGTGACGCGGGCTTGCATGATCCGCTAAATGTAATTATGATAGTTACACATGTCGCCGGCCGCGGGATGGGCCGGCGTCGTCAAGTGAGTCAGGAATGAATACCAGCAGCCGGTTCGCGTTTGCCGTCCACGTGCTTGCCTTGCTGTCGATGCAGGAGGGCGTGCCGTTGTCGTCCGACATCATCGCGGGCAGCGTGAACACGAATCCGGCGCTGATCCGCCGGTTACTGTCGATGCTGGCGGCCGCAGGGCTCACCACGTCGCAACTGGGCGCGGGCGGTGGTGCGCTGCTGGCGCGCGAGCCGGGCGCGATCACGCTGCTCGACGTGTATCGCGCGGTCGACGATGCGCAACTGTTCGCGCTGCATCGCGAGGCGCCGAATCCCGCGTGTCTCGTCGGGCGGCACATCCAGGGTGCGCTGATCGAATACATCGGCGACGCGCAGCGTGCGATGGAAGCATCGCTTGCCACGCGCACGCTGGCAGACGTCACGGCCGACATGCTGGGTCTGGAGCAGCGCACGCAACAGGCGGCGCGCGCCGGCGGGTGACCGGCGGCAGGGCAGGAAGCCGGACGGCGCGACAGACGCGGCGACCGGCACAACGGGGGCTTTGCCCCGTTTTTTTCGGTCTTATATGTAATTAACTGTGTTACATATTTTTCTTACTGGAGAATCGATATGACGCAACGTACTTTGAATATCGCGCTGTTCGGCGCCACCGGCACGATCGGCTCGCGTATCGCCGCGGAAGCCGCACGACGCGGCCATCGCGTGACCGCGCTGTCGCGCAATCCGGGGGCGGCCGGCGACGGCATCACCGCGAAGGCGGCCGACCTGTTCGACGCGGCCAGCATCGCGGCAGCGCTGCCGGGCCATGACGTCGTCGCAAGCGCGTACGGTCCGAAGCAGGACGATGCGGCGAAGGTCGTCGCGGCTGCGAAGGCGCTGGTCGCCGGCACGCGCCAGGCAGGGCTGAAGCGGCTCGTGGTGGTGGGCGGCGCCGGTTCGCTCGAAGTCGCGCCCGGCAAGCAACTGGTCGACAGCGAAGGTTTCCCGGAAGCGTACAAGGCGGTCGCACTCGCGCACCGCGACGCGCTCGACTACCTGAAGACGGTCGGCGATCTCGACTGGACGTTCTTCGCGCCGGCCGCGCTGATCGCGCCGGGCGAGCGGACGGGGACGTTCCGCACGGGCGTCGGCAAGCTGATCGCGGACGCGCAGGGCAACAGCAAGATCTCGGCGGAAGACTACGCGATCGCGTTCGTCGACGCGCTCGAGCAAGGCAGCTTCGTGCACGAGATTGCGACGGTCGCGTATTGAGCGGTGCGCCGGCCGGTGGCGCGCAGGCGCCGGGCCGGCCGCAACGTGCAGGAATTCAGGCGATTCCACCCTGACGGGCGGGATCGCCTGTTTCATTTGGCGCGTGCTGGCGGAATCGCGCGTTCCGTGCGCGTACCGGGATCGGTATTTATACCGGTCGACGCAGCGTAGCCGTTTTCATATTGTTCCCCGTTGTGCAGGATGAATAGAATAAATTTCTATCTACGAGGGACTGGAGAAATGGACGCCATCGATCGCAAGCTGCTGGAGCTGTTGCAGGCGGATGCCACGCTGCCGATCGCCGAACTGGCACAGCGCGTGAACCTGTCGCAGACGCCGTGCTGGAAGCGCGTGCAGCGGCTCAAGGAAACCGGCGCGATTCGCGCACAGGTTGCGCTGTGCGATCCGCGCAAGCTCGGGGTCGGTACGACCGTGTTCGTCGCGATCCGCACGAACCAGCACACCGAGGAATGGGCGCAGCGTTTCACGCAGGCCGTGCGCGACATGCCGGAAGTGGTCGAGGTGTACCGGATGAGCGGCGAGACCGATTACCTGCTGCGCGTCGTGGTGGCCGGCATCGACGATTACGACCGCGTCTACAAGCAGCTGATTCGCGCGGTGCCGCTGTTCGACGTCAGTTCGTCGTTCGCGATGGAGCAGATCAAGTATTCGACCGCGCTGCCCGTGCGCGATCTTGCCGAGCCGGCATAACGACGCAATGTAACGCGGCCATGCAACGACGCGGGTGCGCATCGCGCCCGCGGGTTCAGCGGCCGCGCGCCAGTGCGCGCGCGCGTTCGTCGGCCAGCGCATCGCGGCGCACGAAATCCGCGACGAACGGGCTGGCCGGATGGTGATGCAGTGCGTACGGCGTATCCCATTGCGCGAGCTGGCCGTCCTTCATCACGCCGATCCGGTCGGCGATCGCGAACGCTTCGGCCTGGTTGTGCGTGACGAGGATCGCGGTGTGGCCCGTGCGTTTCAGGATGTCGCGCAGTTCGAACGCGAGCCGCTCGCGTGTATCGACGTCGAGATTCGAGAACGGCTCGTCGAGCAGCAGCAGTTCCGGCGATGGCGCGAGCGCACGCGCGAGTGCGACGCGCTGCTGCTGGCCGCCCGACAGTTCGTGCGGATACGCGCCGCCGGAATCGGCGAGGCCGACGAGTTCGAGCATCTCCGCGACGCGCAGGCGCCGTTCGGCCTTCGGCATCCGCCGCAGGCCGAACGCGACGTTGTCCGCCGCGCTCAGGTGCGGGAACAGCGCGTAATCCTGGAACATCATGCCGATGCGGCGCCGCTCGGGCGGCACATCGAGCGACGGCGCCGCGACGGGCGCGCCGTCCAGCACGATGCGTCCCATGCGCACCGGTTCGAAGCCGGCGATCGCGCGCAGCACGGTGGTCTTGCCGCAGCCCGACGCGCCGAGCAGGCAGCCGATCTCGCCGCGCGGCAGTGCGAGGCTCAGCCCGTCGACCACGGTGCGGCGACCGTGCGGCGTGTCGTAGGCGAGGCAGAGGTCATCGAGTTCGAGCAGGTTCACGGTGTCAGGCTCCGATCTTGTGGCGGGTGCGGGCGAGCAGGATCACGGGCACGAGCCCGGCCAGCACGATCGCGAGCGCGGCGACCGCGCCTTCCTCGTAGGTGCCGCGCGCGGCTTCCGCATACAGCCAGGTCGCGAGCGTGTCGAAGTTCAGCGGGCGCAGCAGCAGCGTCGCCGGCAATTCCTTCATCGCGTCGACGAACACCAGCAGTGCGCTCGTCGTGAGCGCGGGCCGCAGCAGCGGCAGGTGTACGCGGCGCAGCGTGCCGCCGGCCGTCTCGCCGAGCGAGCGCGCGGCCTGTTCCAGCGACGGCGGAATGCGCGCGAGGCCGGCCTCGATGCTGCCGGCCGGGATCGCGAGAAAGCGCACGGTATAGGCGATCACGAGCGCCGCTGCCGAGCCCATCAGCAGCAGCCCGTCGCGGCCGAGCATCGCGCCGAACAGCCGGTCGGCCGCGGCGAACGGGATCAGCAGGCCGATCGCGAGCACGGTGCCCGGCACCGCATAGCCGAGGCTCGCGATTCTCGCGCACACGCGGGCGGGGCCCGCGCGGGCGCTGTCGCGTTGCGCGCGCGCGGCCCATGCGACGACGAGCCCGCACAAGAGTGTCGCGACGGTGGCGGCGGTGGCGATCGTCAGCGTGTTCGCGAGCCCCGTCATCAGTTGTTCGGATACACCGCCGACCAGATGCAGCCGCTTGGCCGTCTCGACCGCGAGGTACGCGGCCGGCGCGCCGAAGCCGAGCACCACGGGCAGCCAGCAGAGTACGGCGGCGCCGAACGCGGATACGCCGGTGAGGCGGCGCGGCGCGATCGGCCGCATGCGCCGGCCATGCGCGTAGCGCTGGCGGCGGCGCCCGTAGCGTTCGAGCACGATCATGCCGACGACGATCGCGAGCATTGCCAGCGCGATCTGCGCGGCGCCGGCGAGATCGGAGCGTGTGATCCATGTCGTGTAGACGGATACGGTCAGCGTCTGCACGCCGAGGAATTCCGACGCGCCGATGTCGTTCAGTGTTTCGAGCAGCGCGAGGCTCACGCCGACCGCGATCGCGGGCCGCGCAAGCGGCACGACGACGCGCCAGAACGTGGCGATGCGTCCCGCGCCGAGCGTGCGCGCGGCTTCGAGCAGGCTCGCGGACTGCATGACGAACATCGCGCGTGTGCTCAGGTAAACATACGGATACAGCACGAAGCCGAGCACGAAGATCGCGCCGGGCAGCGAGCGCAGGTCGGGCAGGCGGAACTGGCGCGGGCTGTCGAAACCGAGCAGCCAGCGGACCGCGCCCTGTACGGGGCCGATCGGGTGCAGCAGGTCGAGATACGCGAACGCGACGATGTAGGTGGGCACCGCGAGCGGCAGCAGCAGCGCCCACGTCAGGATCCGGCGGCCGGGAAAGTCGTACGCGGTCACGAGCCACGCGCAGCCGGTGCCGACGATCGACACGATCGCGCCGACGCCCGCGAGCAGCATCAGCGTATTGACGAGCGCCTGCGGCAGCACGAATTCGGCGAGATGCCGCCAGTGCGCGAGATCG